>CAXSEK010000296.1:0-4556 GCA_964235625.1 uncultured Acetobacteraceae bacterium | reverse complement strand
GCTTGGCGAACTCCAGGAACCAGTCGCAGAACCGGTTCCAGGTGAAGCGGTAGAGGATGGCGGCATACTCGTCGAAGCGGAACGCCTCCAGTGCGGCATCGGCGTCGGCCGCCGCGGCCATCGCCTCGCCCGCGATCCAGCGCGCCAGCGGATGGTGCGCCGCGGCCGGATCGAAATCCGGCACCGGGCCATGCACCGCCCGCAGCCCGGCCACGAATGACCGCAATAACGCCATATGCGGCGCCGCCAGCATCGCCCGCCGCGCCGCCAGCACGGCGGGGTCGGCAAGCGGCGCCAACGTGCTACGCTGCCCCACCAAGGGAGGCCCCGCCCATGACCCTACTCGTTGCCGGCGACGCGAAGCTGCTGCTCTGCCCGGCGATCGGCGGGGCCGTCGGTGGCTGGACCCGGCGTGGCGTGCCGATCTTCCGCGCCACCCCGGACGAGGCGCTGGCCGGCACCAACTCCCGCCTGCTATCTTGTTTCCCGCTCATTCCCTTCTCCAACCGGATCGCCTGGGGGCGGTTCAGTTTCGGCGGCGAGAGCTTCCAGCTGGACATGAACTTCGGCGACCACCCTCACACCATCCACGGCAACGCCTGGCAGCGCGCCTGGGACGTCGCCAGCCAGTCCGCCGATGCGGCTGAGCTGGTCCTGGAGCACGACCCGGCGCATGACCCGACGGTGACGGGGGGCGGCTGCCACTGGCCCTACCGCTACACCGCCCGCCTGCTCTACGCGCTGCATCCGGATGGCCTCGCGGTCACCATCACCCTCACCAACACCGACTCGCGTGCCCAGCCGGTCGGCCTCGGCCTGCACCCCTATCAGCCGCGGACGCCGCAGACCGCCATCGCGTTCCAGGCCACCTCCGTCTGGCACACCGGCGAGGACTCGCTGCCGGACGCGCGGCTGCCCGTCGAGGGCCATTGGAGCTTCGACCCCGGCCACGTGATCGAGGGCCCGCCGCTCGACAACTGCTACGCCGCCTGGGCCGGCCGCGCCGTGATCACCCGGCCGGAGCACGGCATCCGCCTCACCATCGCGGCGGACGACATTTTCCGCCACGCCGTGGTCTACACGCCGCCGGGCAAGCCGTATTTCGCGGTCGAACCTGCCAGCAACATGACGGACGCGGTCAACCGCCTGGACCAGGTCCCCGACCACGGCTTGCGCGTGCTGAACCCCGGCGACACGCTGAGCCGGCAAGTGCGGTTCACGGTTGCGGACTTGGCCGCCGGCTGACCTGCACGGATGGCCAAGCCCACCACCCGCTACGTCTGCCAGAACTGCGGCGCCGTCACCGGCAAGTGGGCCGGCCGCTGCGACGCATGTGGCGAGTGGAACACCATCGTGGAGGAGCCGGTCGAAGCGCGGCCCGGCGCCCCCGCGAAGCCCGGCGGCAAGTCCAAGATCGACTTCGTGGGCCTGCAGGGCACCGCCGCCCCGCCGCCGCGCGCGCAGACCGGCATCGCCGAACTGGACCGCGTGCTGGGCGGCGGGCTGGTTGCGGCCTCGGCCGTGCTGGTGGGGGGCGATCCGGGGATCGGCAAATCCACCCTGCTGCTGCAAGCTGCCGCCTCGCTGGCCCGCGCCGGGCGCCGGGTGCTGTACATCACCGGCGAGGAGTCGGTGGACCAGGTGCGCCTGCGCGCCCGCCGTCTTGGACTGGCGGACGCGCAGCTCGAGCTGGCGGCCACCATCAACGTGCGCGATATCGCCGCCGCGCTGGAGCAGGCGGGCGACGCCGCGATGGTGGTGATCGACTCGATCCAGACGATGTGGCTGGACAGCATCGACTCCGCGCCGGGCACGGTCAGCCAGGTGCGCGCGTGCTCGTTCGAGCTGATCCGGCTCGCCAAGTCCCGCGGCTTCGCCCTGGTGCTGGTGGGCCACGTGACGAAGGAGGGCGCGCTGGCCGGCCCCCGCGTGCTGGAGCACATGGTGGACGCCGTGTTGTATTTCGAAGGCGACCGCGGCCACCAGTTCCGCATCCTGCGCGGCGTGAAGAACCGCTTTGGCGCCACGGACGAGATCGGCGTGTTCGCGATGACGGAGACGGGGCTGGCCGAGGTGCCGAACCCCTCCGCCCTGTTCCTGGCCGAGCGGCGCGGCAACATCGCCGGCTCCGCGGTGTTCGCCGGGCTGGAAGGCACCCGCCCGGTGCTGGTGGAGGTGCAGGCCCTGCTCAGCCCCAACGCCGGCGGCTCCCCCCGGCGCTCGGTGATCGGCTGGGATGGCGGCAGGTTGTCGATGATGCTGGCGGTGCTGGACAGCCGAGCGGGGCTGCGGTTGTCGGCGCACGACGTGTACCTGAACGTGGCCGGTGGCCTGCGCGTGGGGGAGCCAGCGGCGGACCTGGCGGTGGCCGCGGCGCTCGCCTCGGCTGCCACCGAGACGCCTACGGACGCGGGGACGGTATATTTCGGCGAAGTGGGGCTGAGCGGCGAGATCCGTCAGGTGGCGCAGGCGGATGCGCGGCTGAAGGAAGCGCAGAAGCTGGGCTTCGCCGCGGCCTGCCTCCCGCGGCGGCTGGCCCAGGGCGGCCGCAAGCCGGCCGTGCTGCCAGGCCTACGTCTGAACGAGATGGGCCATCTGGCGGAACTGGTGTCGGGTTTCTCGGGCAAGGGCTAGGCGGCAGGCGCTTGACTCGCCGCCCCGACCCGGCGCGGATTTCGGCATGGCAGAACAACGGATGCCCATGCGTGGCTTGATGGCGGCCGTGATCGGCATGGGCGTGCTGATCGTGGTCGGCGTCGTGGTGCTGGTCGCAACCGTGGTGCACCGCCTCGGCAGCCAGCCCGTCCTCGCGGCACAATCACTGGACGAACCCCCCGGCACCCACCTGCAACAAATCGCCCCCGCCGGCGACCGCCTGGCCGTCCTGCTGACCGGCGGCGGCCCCGACCGCATAGTGCTGCTGGACCCTCGCACCGGCGCGGTGACCGGCCATATCAGCCTCACGCGATGAGCCCGACCCGATGAAGAAGTCCGACCTACCCCAGAAGATCTGCGCCGCTTGCGGCCGTCCCTTCACCTGGCGCCGCAAATGGGCCCGCAGCTGGGACGAGGTTCGCTACTGCTCCGACGCCTGCCGCACCGGCCGCCGCGACGCCGCGATACGGAATAGGGTTGCGAAACCCGCCTCTTCGGCCTAGGTAACCGCCCGGCCACGTCCTGTTCGTCTAGAGGCCTAGGACACCGCCCTCTCACGGCGGTAACAGGGGTTCGAATCCCCTACGGGACGCCAACGTTGTGCCTGCAAGACTTCTTAAGGCTTTTAGTGCCTTGTGGGAGGTGGCACAGCATCTTCCCACTTAGGCCCTCCCACACGGGGGCGACAACGCTTTGGTAAATGGTCCAGCGGCGCTTACAGTCGTGTCCCGTAATCTGAGATCTGGCGAGATAGGGGTGCACCCTAGCGAGGGACCGTCACGCTGGATGTGACAGGGTATGACGTCTCCTGCGCGTAAAGACCGAGCCCGAAAGAGCGATTATTTGTAAAACGGAGAGTAGACAGACAAACGTGAGGTTTTAAGTGGCTACAGGGGACTTAATTAGAAATGCGATAGCTGGCGTGGCTCTTTTCGTGTCTGCTGTTGCGGTGGGGTTGTCAGGCCTGACCTTCAACTATCAATTCGCCGACCATATTTCTGCCATCGCGATGCTTACAAACTTCTCGATGCAGTCCAAGGTGTCAGCTGCTGCTGTAGATGGCAAAAACACACTTACTAGTTCCGACACATCTGCCGGGATTGTGCTTACCTTGTTCAATCAAGGCAACAGGCAAATATCTATAAATAACTTTGCTATCTATATCCAGCCAGGAGACTACCAAACTCTTGTGTCGGTTGACAAGACTCCTCCATGCAATTCTCCGCCTGGGTCAATGTATGTTTACGATGGATCAGAAGGACGAAGCATCATCCCTGGATCGACTGTAGTTGAAGCTCAACATATCTTTAGCGTTCCTGTAAATTTCACTCCGTTTCCAAACCCCGCCTCTCAGGAAAACATTGTTCAAGGTATCGTGTGTGTCAAATTCACCGCCTTCAACTACAAGGGCGCGATAAGTAACGTAAGTTTCGCAGCGGGGATGATACGAGCTATTCGAGGTATCATCAGCAACAACAACGGCCCCGCCTTCAGTCCGCCTCGTGGCGGAACCATACCCGACGTCGAGAAGATTTTCTAAACTCCGGTTGTTGTCAGGCCATCCTGTAACGCTTTCAACGTCGCTAGCGGCGGCGGCCCGTTCTCTTACCTATGCCGTCCCGAAGCTTTCCAGGTTTATAGAGTGATGGACTTCAAAATTTAGCCGCACATTTGCGGCCGGATAGCGCGCGCGGGCCGACGAAACGCCTCATGCGGCCCTCCAAGTCTGGCACCCGGTCGCGACTACCCGCAATACTGCGGCAGGATCGAGAGGGGGAGTGGATCGTATTCGCCGCGGTTAGGCGACGCCCGGTGGTCCAGCGCGACAGTCCACGTTCAAGCGCCCCTGCCTCCCGTCCGGCTGACAGTTGCACGTATGGAACCCGACCGGCCTTGGCGCA
>CAXSEK010000295.1:0-4568 GCA_964235625.1 uncultured Acetobacteraceae bacterium | reverse complement strand
GCAAAGGCGGCGGAGGTGGCGTCGCAGATCACCAGGCCCGCGCCGCGCCGCAGCCACGGGCCATCGGTGAGCCGCGCGCCGGAGGTGGTGCCGTTCCAGGCGAGCACGAGGTCATGCGCCGGGTCGATCTGCGCGAGGTCGGGGAGGCTGCCGTACTCGGCGCCGAGGGTCCGCACGGCGAGCAGACGGAGGTGCTCGGTGGCGTCGGCGGCCCATTGGCCGGAAAAACTCTCGAAGGCGAGCACGTCCACCGGGCGGGGGCCGAGCAGCGACCACATCGCCATCTCCACCGCCCCCGTGTCGGAGGCGGGGACGATGCCGACGCTCCAATCCGCGGGTGTACCGAGCAGGGCGGCCGACCGCGCCGCCACCTCCACCAGCTGCGCCTTGGCGGCGGGGGCACGGTGGCTGCGGCCGAGCAGGGCCGTGTCGAGGCCGGCCACGCTCCAGCCGGGGCGCTTGGCGCAAGGGCCGGAGGAGAAGCATGGGTTGGCCGGGCGGCTTAGCGGTTTGTTCATGGTGCGGCCGTTATAAACGGCGCGGGCGCGGGCGTCAGTCCCGCAAGCGGCGCAGCACAGAGGTCGGGTCGTTCAGGAACGCCCGGGTGACCCGCACGTGCTCGAGGTCGTTCCACTCGGCCGGCACCAGTCTGCCGTCCTGGGCCTGGAGGATGCTGGCGCCGGGGAGGGCGAGGAGGACGGGCGAGTGGGTGGCGATGACGAATTGGCTGCCCTTGGCGACGTATTCCTCGATCAGCATGATCAGCGCCAGCACGCGGCTGGGCGAGAGTGGCGTTTCCGGTTCGTCGAGGAAATACAGCCCATCCGATTTTAGCCGCGCCTGCAACAGGCGCAGGAAGGTCTCACCATGGGAACGGGCATCCGGGTCCTCGCCATAGATCCGGGCGAGCTGGCCCGCCTGGCCGAGCGCCACGGCGACCGCGTTGTCCCGGCCCACGCCAGGCGCGATCTTGCGGCCCAGTTCGGCCGCCTCCTCACGCAGCCCCGCCATGTCGGCGGCGATGCGGTTGGTGAAGCCGAACACGTCCTCAGCACGGAGGAACAGGCGGGTGTAGGCGCGGGCGGTTCGGGGGAACGTGAACGCCCGATGGAACAGGCGGGCGCTGCCGAGGGTGGGGTCGGTCTCCAGATGGTGGCTGCCGACAGCGATCGCGTCGCTGCCCCAGGCCATGCCCTCCAGCAGGGTGGACTTGCCGCAGCCATTCTCGCCGACGAGGAAGGTGACGGCGGTGGTGAGCTTGAGCGTCTGGAGGTTGGCGATCAGCGGCACCGTCCAGGGAAAGCCCTCGCCGCCGGGCATCTTGCGGATCATTCCATCCAGGAACATTCAAACGGCCACGAGATGCCCGAGCGGCCCGTGCCCGGCGCCGATGCCGGGGGCCGCCGCGATCGCGGCCTGCACGTAGCTGCGCGCCCGTTCCACCGCGTCTGGCAGCTTCATGCCGGCGGCCAGGCCGCAAGCGACAGCGGTGGCCAGGGTGCAGCCGGTCCCGTGGGTATGCCGGGTCGGCAGCCGGGGGCGGCTGAATTCGACCGTGCCCGCCTCCTCGGTGGCGAGTAAGTCGGTCACGGTGTCGCCGTCCAGATGGCCGCCCTTGAGCAGCACGGCCGGGATGCCGAGGGTGAGCAGCGCCTCCGCGGCGTGGTGCATCGCGGGCAGCGTGTCGATAGCCAGCCCGGTGAGCAGCTCGGCTTCCGGCACGTTCGGCGTGATGACGGCAGCGAGCGGCAGCAGGATCCGTTTGAGGGCGGACAGCGCCGCCGGTTCGAGTAGTACGGCGCCGCCTTTGGCCACCATCACCGGGTCGATGACCAGCGGCAGGCGGCTGCCGACGAGGGCGGCGGCCACTGTCTCGATGGTGTCGGCGTCGCCCAGCATGCCGGTCTTGATGGCGTCCGCCCCCGGGTCGGCGAGGGCGATCTCGATCTGCTGGCGGATGAAGGCAGTTGGGACGGGGTGGATGGCGTGGACGGTGCGGGTGTCCTGCGCGGTGAGGGCGGTAATGGCGGTGCTGGCATAGGCGCCGAGCGCCATGGCGGTCTTGAGGTCGGCCTGGATGCCGGCGCCGCCGCCGGAGTCGGAGCCGGCGATGACGAGGATGCGCGGAATCATATCCCCGCCATGACGGCGTCATAGCGTGCGGCGTCGGTTGGAGCCCGCGTCACATCCTCGATCGTGGCGCACAGCCCATCGACCACACGGCGGACGAGCGCCTCGTCCTCGCCTTCGGCCATCACGCGCACGACCGGCTCGGTGCCGCTTTCGCGCAGCAGCAGGCGGCCGGTGTCGGCCAGCGCGCGTTCCGCCTCCGCTACTGCCAGCTTGACCCGGCTGTCGTGCAGGGGGGAGCCGCCCGCGAAGCGGACGCTGCGCAGGCGCTGGGGCAAGGCTTCGAACGGGCGGCACACCTGGCTGGCCGGGCTCTGCCGCTCCGCCAACACGGCGAGCACCTGCAGGGCCGCCACCAGCCCGTCGCCCGTGGTGGAGTAGTCGGCCATGATGATGTGGCCGGATTGCTCGCCACCCAGGTTCAGCCCGTCCGCCCGCATCCGCTCCATCACGTAGCGGTCGCCGACCGCGGTGCGGCGCAGCGCAAGCCCCTGCCCCGCCAGGAACCGCTCCAGCCCGAGATTGGACATCACCGTCGCCGCCACCGCCTCGCCGCGCAGCCGGCCGGCGCGGTGCCAGCTCTGTGCGATCAGGGCGAGGATCTGGTCGCCGTCCACCAGCCGGCCCGTCTCGTCCGACAGCAGCAGCCGGTCGGCGTCGCCATCCAGCGCCAGGCCGAGGTCGGCGCCATGCGTCACGACCGCCTTGCACAGATGCTCCGGCACGGTGGAGCCGCACTCCTTGTTGATGTTGAACCCGTCGGGCGAGACGCCGAGCGGGATCACCGTGGCCCCCAGCTCCCACAGCACGGTGGGGGCGACCTTGTAGGCCGCGCCGTGCGCGCAATCGACGACGATCTTCATGCCGTCCAGCGTCTGGCCACGCGGGAAAGTGGCCTTCGCCCCCTCGATGTAGCGCCCGGCGGCGTCCGTCAGGCGGGAGGCGCGGCCCAGCGAGGCCGGGGCCGACAGCCGGGTGGAGAGGTCCGAGGCCATCAGTGCCTCGATCTCGGCCTCCGTCGCGTCCGACAGCTTGTAGCCGTCCGGCCCGAACAGCTTGATACCGTTATCCTCGAACGGGTTGTGGCTGGCGGAAATCATGACGCCGAGATCGGCCCGCATGGACCGGGTGAGCATGGCGATGGCCGGGGTCGGCAACGGCCCGACCAGATGCACGTCCATGCCCACGCCGATGAACCCGGCGACCAGGGCCGGCTCCAGCATGTAGCCGGAGAGCCTGGTGTCCTTGCCAATCAGCACGCGGTGACGGTGGCTGCCGCGGACGAACATGATGCCGGCGGCCTGGCCCAGGCGGAGCGCGGTTTCCGCCGTCATCGGGTCGGTGTTGGCCGTGCCGCGGATGCCGTCGGTGCCGAACAGGCGCCTGCCGTTTGCCATGAAGTCGCCCATTCCCGCTTAATGACCGCCGCAAGTAGCCTAGCCGGCGAGCGCGTGCCAGACCCGGACCGCCTGGACGGTCGCCGCCACGTCGTGCACGCGCAGGATGCGGGCGCCGCGGGAAAGGGCGAACAGCGCCGCCACGATCGACCCGGGTGTCCGGTCCCGCGGGGTCGCTTCGCCGCCAAGCCGGCCGAGGAAGCGCTTGCGCGACACGCCGACGACGAGCGGCAGGCCGAGTGCGGCGAGGCGGTCCAGGCCGCGCAGCAAGGGGACATTCTGCTCGCCGGTCTTGGCGAAGCCGACGCCCGGGTCGAGCGCCATCCGCGCCCGCGCGATGCCGGCAGCCTCGGCGCGCGCGACAGTGGCGGCAAGTTCGGCCGCGACCTCGGCCGCAACGTCCGTATAGTTCGTGAGCGTGGTCATCGTGGCGGGCGTGCCGCGCATGTGCATCAGGATCACGGGGCAGCCGCGGGCAGCGACGAGGGAAGCGGATGCCGGGTCATGCCGAAGGGCCGAGACGTCGTTGACGATCGTGGCCCCGGTGTCGAGGGCGGCCGCCATGGTGGCGGCGTTGCGGGTGTCGACGGAGAGCGGTACGCCGGCGCCGCGCAGGCCGGCAATGACGGGGAGGATGCGGGCCTGCTCCTGCACCGGCAGGATGGCCGCGGCACCCGGACGGGTGGACTCGCCGCCGATGTCGAGCAGGGCGGCGCCGTCCGCGACCATCTGATGCCCGGCGGCGATGGCGGCCTCCGGGTCGAGGTGGTCGCCGCCGTCACTGAAGCTGTCGGGGGTGACGTTGAGGATGCCCATGATGGCGGAGTGAGGGAACTGGCCGAACCAGTTCGGCTCCGTCACTGCGGCTCCACGCCGTCGGCCTTCAGCACCTCCCCCGCCAAGTAGAGGCTGCCACACACCAGCACGCGGCCCGGCGTGCCGGCGAGCGCGCGCAACGCCGCGGCCACGGTGGGGCCGGGCCGGGCGACGCCGCCGGAGGCCGCGATGATCGCCTCCACCGGCAGCGCCTGGTGCTGGTCC
>CAXSEK010000294.1:0-4578 GCA_964235625.1 uncultured Acetobacteraceae bacterium | reverse complement strand
CAAGCCGAACGCGAGCCGGGTGCTGCTGCTGACGGGGGCGGCGTTCGGCGGCACCTCGCTCGCCGTCCTGCTCGTGCTGCTGCGTGGCATGGGCCCGATGTGGCGCTGGACGGATCTGCGGCAGCAGGCCAGGATCGTTCACGGCTTCGCTTGGCTGATGCTGGGCGCCGGGTCGAACGAGGTGACGGGACGGCTCTACAGCTTCGTCACCGTCGGGCGGTTCGGCACGGAGGCGCTGGCATTTCTGTCGGCGGTGCAGGTGCTGATCCGCCCGGCCTGGCTGCTCTCCTCCGCCTGGGCCTCGATCGGCTTTCCGGAGATGGCGGGGCGATGGTCCAAACACGACCGGGGCGGAGTGGTGCGCACCATGGCATCGGGGGCGGCTGCCACGGCACTCGGCAGCCTGGTATGGTCGGCGATCGTGCTGGCCGGCTGGCCCTGGATATCGGGCGTGTTGTATCACGGGCGATACGCCGATGTGGGGCCGCTGATCTATCTGTGGGGCGGCAACGTCGTGCTCGGCAGCGTTTGCACGGCGCTGAACACGGGCATGCTGGCGATCGGTGAATTCCGGCGCCTCGCCTTGGTGGACCTTGCGGGCGCCGTGGTCACGGTGGCCGCGCTCGGCGTACTGGTGCCGCTGTTCAGCTATCCCTACGCGATCATCGCGACGATCCTGGGGCAGGCGATGCAGCTGGCGCTCATGGCGACGTTGCTGCACCGCCGGCTGCGGACGCCCGCACTCGCGGTCGCCGCGGCCCAGCCGGGTTAGGGTAGCGCGATCCGATGGGCCGAGCGGTCGCCAGGCGCCACTTGTTCAGGTCGAGGGTGGCGAACAGGAAGGCCACGACCAGCGTGGAGTTGTTGGAAAACAGGTTCGACTCGGTGAAGTTGTGCACGAGCAATCCCACCAGCAGGGTCATATGGAACACCGCCGTGGGGTGGGCCATGCGCCCGGTCCGCCAGGCCGATGCCGTCGGCTCGGCACGCCTGACAGCCTGCGACGCCACGCCAATGCTCCGGAACACCACGGCGAGCGCGCCCACCAGTCCCACGACCCCGCTCATCGCCAGCAGGTCGAGGTAGCCGTCATGCGCCTCGTTGATGATCGCGTAGGTCCCGAACCACTGGTCGCTCGTGAGGCTGGGCTGCACCGCCGGATTGATGGCCCAGAACGAGCCGTAGCCCGACCCGACCCAAGGCCGCTTCTTGATCTCGTCGAGCACGAACCACCAGATATCGGTTCGGCTGGTGAACGTCATCTCCGCGAACGGCGCATGCCAGTCGGCCCCGGTGTAGCCGCACCAGGCGAGATAGCCGAACCCGCCGGCGACCAGCACGGACAGGATGCAGGTCACGATCGCCCACGCGCCGAACTTGGTCATGCGGGCGAACAGCAGCATCGCCGCGACCACGGCGGGCGTCATCAGCACGACCGATTGGCTTGTGGTGGAGCGGGACGCGACCAACAGCCCGGCCATGATCACGACGCTGCCGACGATGCAGATCCGCAGCTTACGCCCCTGCACCAGGAAATAAGCTGTGCCAGCCGACAGGCAGCCATACATCATCAGCAGCCCGGTCAGGTTCTTCTGCAGCTGCAGCCCGGCAAACCCGTCATCGGCCATCGCGTAGCCCGGCGCCACCACCCAGCTCAGCAGATCCGCCACTGCACCGGCGGCGCAGATGAGGCCGATCAGCAGATGCAGCGTGGCCGCGCGCCGCAACCCCGAGAGCAGGATGACGCCCAGCAGCAATTGGATCACCGTCAGCAGCCAGCGCCGGAATGCAACGTCCGGATCCAACGCCCAGGTGATGCTGAGGCCGAAATAGGCGTAGAGCAGCAACAGCGGCCAGCTTGCCAGCAGCAGCCTGGCCGATTGCCGCCAGCGCATCGCGGCGATCGGCAGGGCGGCGGCGAACAGCGCGATCCAGGCGAAACGATGCAGCGGGTCCACCGCGTCGGTCTGCAGGTCCGCGTCCTGGGTCCGGTGGAAATCCGGAATGCCGATGATGACGTAGACCAATACCAGCACCAGCAGCGCGATTGTCAGCCGGTTAACCCAAGCCGGTGTATCGCTCGGCGTGTCGCTATCACTCGTCCTGCCACTCATGTCCGCCTCCAATGCCGTAGTCTCTGTCCGCCGCCGTCCAGGAGCAAGCCATGACCGGTCCCACGATCAGCGTCGTCATCCCCTGCTACGACCGCCTGGCCCTGCTGGAGCGGACCCTGCAGGCCTGCTTCACCCAGGTGATCGGCGCCGTGTGGGAGATCGTGGTGGCGGACAATCACCCAGAACGCCTTGCCAAACCGTTGCTGGCTGGGCTGGCCTCGCCCGTTCCGTTGCGCCACGTGGCGGCGGGGGAGCGCAACATCGCCACGGCCCGCAACCGCGGCATCGCGGCGGCGCAGGGGGCGCTGATCGCCTTCGTTGACGATGACGAAGCGCCGGAGCCGGGCTGGCTGGCGGCCCACGCCGCGTGCCTGGAGCGCACGGGGGCGGATGGCAGCTTCGGGCCGAAATACCCGGTCTTCGAGGGCGGTGCCGCCCCGGCCTGGGACCCGGCGGGTGCGTTCTATACCACCGACTTCGGGTTGCCGCCGGATGCGGAGATCCGCCCGCTCGACTGGTGGCCGCCACAGGCGCGAGGCTTGGGCACGGGCAACTCGATGCTGCGTCGGGCCACCTGTCTGGCCGGCCCGGCACCGTTCGATGAGGTGTTCGGCCGCTCGGGCGGCGAGGACACGATGCTGCTGCTCGGCCTGGCGAAGGCGGGCCGGCGCTACGTGTGGTGCCCGGATGCGAAAGTGACGGAGTTCAACGAGGCCGGGCGGCTCTCGGTCGCCTACATGGCCAAGCGCGTGCAACGCAGCGCCCGGCACTCGGCCGCAGTGCGCCTGGCGATCAGCGACCGACGGCTGGTGACCCGGCTCGGCACGGCGGCCGTCGGGCTGGCCCAGTTCGGGGTCTACGGCTCGCTATGGGCGGCGACCCGGCGGCCCACGCATTGGATGAAGCTGAACAAGGGGCTCGGCAAGCTCGGGGCGGGGGAGTTCGAGTTCGTGCCGGAGAAGCGGAGGGACGGAGGTGGCTAGAGGGTGTGTTCCGATCGTTGCCGGCTAAGGGTCCCAGCCTTACTGACGCCTCCCTCGAGGGGGGATGGTCTTCGCCACGGCCTTTGATGGTAGCGGCGATACCATTACCTCGAGAGAGGGGCTTCGTCCGGTCATGGGCAGGCGGTCAGGTTCAGTGCCGGGCTGTGGTCCGATGGTGGTGCGGTCAGCTAGCCAGCAGGTCGCGGATACGCCGGGTCAGCTCTTCGATGGCGAAGGGCTTGGTGAGAACCTGCATGCCGGGTTCGAGTTGGCTGCCGCCGAGGGCTGCCTTCTCCGCGTAGCCGGTGATGAACAGGACGCGCAGACCGGGGCGGAGGGCACGGCCGGCGTCGGCGACCTGGCGGCCGTTCATGCCGCCGGGCAGGCCGACATCGGTGACTAGCAGGTCGATGCGGCGGCCGGAGCGGAGCACCTCCAGGCCGGCGGCGCCGTCCTCGGCCTCGATGGTGGCATATCCCAGATCCCCGAGGATTTCGGTCACCAGCATGCGGATGGTCGGCTCGTCGTCCACTACCAGGACAGTCTCGCCCTGGCCGGCGAGTAGCACGCCACTGGCAGCTTGGACCTCCTCCGTGGCCGCCGCGGCGCCGTGGCGGGGGAGGTAGAGACAGACTGTGGTGCCGTCGCCGGGCTGGGAGTGGATGCGGACCTGGCCGCCGGATTGCCGGACGAAGCCGTAGACCATCGACAGGCCGAGCCCAGTGCCTTGGCCGAGCGGCTTGGTGGTGAAGAACGGGTCGAACGCGCCGGCGATGATCTCGGGCGGCATGCCGGTGCCGGTGTCGGTGACGCACAGCTTGACGTAGCTGCCGGCGGCGAGATTCCGCATGCGGCCGCCGCGCTCGTCCAGCACGCGGTTGGCGGTCTCGATGGTGAGCTGGCCGCCATGGGGCATGGCGTCGCGGGCGTTGATGCAGAGGTTGAGGAGGGCGTTCTCCAACTGGTTGGCGTCCACCAGGGTGGGCCAGATGTCGGGGCTGGCCACGATGGCCAGGCGGATGGCGGGGCCGACGGTGCGGCCGAGCAGTTCCTGCAGGCCGCCGACCAGGCGGTTGGCGTCGACCGGCTTGGGTTCCAGCGTCTGCCGGCGGGAGAAGGCGAGCAGGCGGTGGGTGAGCGCGGCGGCGCGCTTGGCCGCGCCCTGGGCGGCGGCGATGTAGCGGCCGGCGTCGTTGATACGGCCCTGCGTGAGGCGGGTTTCCAGCAGTTCCAAGCTACCGGTGATGCCGGTCAACAGGTTGTTGAAGTCGTGCGCAAGGCCGCCGGTGAGCTGGCCGACCGCTTCCATTTTCTGGCTTTGGCGCAGTTCCTCCTCGAGGCGTTTGCGGTCGGTGACGTCGCGGCCGATGGCGATGAACAGGTCCTGTTGCGGGGTGGCGGTCCAGTTGAAGCTGCGATAGCTGCCGTCCTTGGCGCGCAGGCGGACATCCAGGTCGCGGATCGGTTCGCCGGCAAGGAGC
>CAXSEK010000293.1:0-4586 GCA_964235625.1 uncultured Acetobacteraceae bacterium | reverse complement strand
GGCACCGGCAGGTTCTTGGAGCGCAGGAACGCCGGGTTGAAGAGCTTCGACTGGTAGCGCGAGCCGCCGTCGCAGAGGATGGTGACCACCGTGTGGCCGGGGCCGAGGGTGCGGGCGACGCGGATGGCGGCGGCGGTGCCGGGCAACCCGGCGTCGACCAGCACCCATTGCCGGTCCGCAGCACCTGCCGGGCCGACGA
Organism: uncultured Acetobacteraceae bacterium; assembly: GCA_964235625.1. Taxonomy (GTDB): domain Bacteria; phylum Pseudomonadota; class Alphaproteobacteria; order Acetobacterales; family Acetobacteraceae; genus LMUY01. Next base: position 4,387 of record CAXSEK010000293.1, on the reverse strand, counting down.
ACACGACGTTCACCAAGAGGAGGCGTTTGGTCGCGAGGTCGGGTGCTAGTTCCAGGACGCCATGCTCGCGGTCGGTTCCAGCCTCGTCCGACCGGTGCATCGGCAGTTGTTGGGCCATGCTCGCCTCCTGTACTTCGCATCAGGTAAGCCGTGGGCCACAAGCCGGTTAGCCGATGAGCGCATCACGAAGCCGCCTGGAAACGGCGATGCGACGGGAGAATTACAGAGGCATGTGCACCGTCATCACTTTGCATCGGCCGCTCCATGCCTGGCCGTTGCTGCTTGCTGCGAACCGGGACGAGTCGCTGGCCCGGCCGTGGGATCCGCCGGCCGCGCACTGGCCCGGCCGTCCGGGCGTCGTCGGCGGGCGGACCTCAGTGGCGGCGGGACGTGGATGGGGATCAACCGCGCCGGGCTGGTCGCCGCCGTGCTCAACCGGTCCGGCAGCCTCGGCCCGGCGCCGGGCAAGCGCAGCCGCGGCGACCTGCCGTTGATCGCATTGGACCATGGCCGGGCCGCCGATGCCGCGGCCGCGATCACGGCGCTGGACGGGTCGGCCTTCCGCAGTTTCAACATGGTGCTGGCGGACCGGAGTGCCGTCTGGTTCGTGCGGAACGACGAAGCCGGGTGGACCCTTGGGTGGGAATTGGCGCCCGGCCTGCACATGGTGACGGCGCACGATCCGGATGATCCCGCCAGCCCCCGCGTGGCGCGGCACCTACCCCGGTTCCGTGCCGCGGCGCCGCCAGTGCCGCCAGACTGGGCGGGCTGGGCGCGACTGCTCGGCGACGAGGAAGGATCGCGGGAGGCAGCGCTTAGCGTCCTGCCGCAAGGCGGCTTCGGCACGGCCAGCGCCTCCTTGCTCGGAGTGCCTGCCGAGGGTCCGGCCACATGGCTGTTCGCATCCGGCCGGGCAGGTGCCGCTCCGTTCGAACCGGCCACCCTGGACAGTGGCGATGGGGGCGGCCGGCTGCTATAGGGCGCGCTCGCAACAAGGAATTTCACCATGGCTCGCCGGAGGCAGCTGTATGAGGGCAAGGCAAAGGTCCTGTTCGAAGGACCGGAACCCGGCACTCTGGTGCAATACTTCAAGGATGACGCCACGGCCGGCAACGGCGCCAAGAAGGGCACCATCACCGGCAAGGGCGTGCTCAACAACCGCATCAGCGAATACCTGATGACCCGGCTGGGCGAGATCGGCGTGCCGACGCATTTCGTGCGCCGGCTGAACATGCGCGAGCAGCTGATCCGCGAGGTGGAGATCATCCCGCTCGAGGTCGTGGTGCGCAACGTGGCCGCGGGCTCGCTGTCGACCCGGCTCGGCATCCCCGAGGGCACGCGGCTGCCGCGTTCGATCATCGAGTATTACTACAAGAACGACGCGCTGAACGACCCTATGGTGGCGGAGGAGCACATCACGGCGTTCGGCTGGGCCAACACGGCGGACATGGACGACATCGTGGCGCTGACGCTGCGGGTGAACGACTTCCTGTCCGGGCTGTTCCTCGGTGTCGGCATCACGCTGGTGGACTTCAAGCTGGAATACGGCCGGCTGTGGGAGGAGGACGACATGCGCATCGTGCTCGCCGACGAGATCAGCCCGGACAATTGCCGGCTGTGGGACAGCAAGACCAACGAGAAGATGGACAAGGACCGTTTCCGCCGCGACCTGGGCCGCGTGGAGGAAGCGTATCAGGAAGTGGCGCGCCGGCTGGGCATCCTGCCGGAGGCCGGGTCACGCGATCTGAAGGGTCCGGAGGCGATGCAGTGAAGGCCGTCGTGACCGTGATGCTGAAACACGGCGTGCTGGATCCGCAGGGCCGGGCGATCGGGCACGCGCTGGGCAATCTCGGATTCGCGGGCGTGGGCGAGGTACGCGCCGGCAAGGTGATCGAGATCGAGCTCGCCGAATCCGATCCGGCACGCGCGCGGTCTGTGGCGGAGGAGATGGCGCGCAAACTGCTCGCCAATACGGTGATTGAAAGCTTTCGCGTCGATTTCCCAGCCTGACGCGGCTTTAGGGTATGCCTAAGTCGACCTCGTGGTTGCGCATGCCTTGAAAATCGGTGTCAAGCAAAATTAGGTATTTGGTTGCAAAACGGCCATTATGTGTTGGCTACGTTATGCGGCAACCAAATTGGAGACACCGACCACGATGCTCAAGGCAGCAACCAACGCCACCCGCGCCCCCCGTGGCACGAAGCCGGTCAGCCAGGCTTTCTTCAGCGCGCTGGAGTCCATTCCCGAAGCATCGCGTTCGGCCGTAGCGAAAGCCGCGCTGACGATGATCCGCGACGAGATGAAGATGCGCAAGGACAAGCTGAAGGTCACGGCGGCCAAGGAGAAGGAAAAGGAGAAGGCGCGCGCGGCAGCCCCTGCTCCGGCCACACCGGCAAAAGCGGCACCGGCGAAGGCGGCAAAGGCGAAAGCGGCACCGGCTAAGCGCACGGCCAAGGCAGCCCCGCCGCCACCCCCGCCGCCTGCGCCAACGCCGGTGTCCAATGGCGCGGCGACCCCGAAGCGCCGCGGCCGCAAGCCGGCCATGGAAACGGTGACAGACGACGAGGAATAAGGGCTGACGCGGTCGCTATCCAACGCCTACGGCTCGGTGTCAGACTAAGCTATCCTGGCTACCCTTCTCCCTCTCCCGTCTTTCGCGGGAGAGGGCCGGGGTGAGGGCCAGGCGCGCAAATACTCTCCAGCGTTCACGGGAGCCAAGGCTCCCTCACCCCGGCCCTTTCCCAGAAGAGGAAGAGGGAGACGAACTTGAACTACTCCGCAGCCGGTGGATTGGCTGGGCGCGGTGTCGTGTTGCCTCGGCCGATGGCGAAGTAGCGTAAGCCGGCCTGCTGCATCGCCAACGGGTCGAACACGTTGCGCAGGTCAATCACCGTGCGGTCGGTCAATACCGTGGCCAGTCGGGCGGGGGAGATTGCGCGGAACTCGTTCCATTCGGTGATAAGAACCATCGCGTGCGCACCTTCCAGGGCGTGCCCGGCGTCAGGGCAGAACACCACCTCGTCCGGCAGCATCGGCCGCGCCTGCTCCATGCCTTCCGGATCGAACGCCTGGATCCGTGCTCCTTCCTCGATCAGGCGGTGCACGATGGCCAGGCTCGGCGCCTCGCGCATGTCGTCGGTCTCGGGCTTGAACGTCAGGCCCAGCACGGCCAGCGTCTTGCCGCGCACCGTGCCGCCGCACGCCGCCACTACGCGCGCCGCCATGCCGGCCTTGCGCGCGTCGTTCACCGCGACGGTGGTTTCCACCAGGCGGGACGGGGCCCCCCAATCCTGGGCGATGCGGGCGAGCGCCAGCGTGTCCTTTGGGAAGCAGGAGCCGCCATAACCCGGCCCGGGATGCAGGAACTTGCGGCCGATCCGGCCGTCCAGCCCGATGCCGCGTGCCACGTCGTGCACGTCCGCACCCACCTTCTCGCAGAGGTCGGCCATCTCGTTGATGAAGGTGACCTTCATGGCGAGGAAGGAGTTGGCGGCGTATTTGGTCAGCTCCGCCGTCTCCAGGGCCGTGAACAGGATCGGCGCCTCGATCAGGTACAGCGGGCGATACAGGCGCCGCAGCACCTCCCGCGCGCGCTCGCTCTCAGCTCCGATCACCACGCGGTCGGGGCGCATGAAGTCCCCGATGGCACTGCCCTCACGCAGGAACTCGGGGTTGGAAGCGACGTCGAACGCGCCGTCCGGACGGGCCTCGCGCATGATCGACAGGATGCGCCGGCCGGTGCCGACTGGCACCGTGCTCTTGGTCACGATCACGGCGTAGCCGGTCAGCGCACGCGCCACCTGGGCCGCTGCTGCGTTGACGTAGCTGACATCGGCATGGCCGTCGCCGCGGCGGGTCGGGGTGCCGACGGCGATGAACACCGCCTCCACGCCATCCACGGCCGCCGGCAGGTCGTCGGTGAAGCGCAGACGGCCGGCGGCGACGTTGTCACCGACCAGCTTGTCCAGCCCGGGTTCGTAGATCGGCATCTTGCCGTCGTTCAGCAGGCCGAGCTTCGCCGGGTCCCGCTCCACTACACACACGTCGACACCCAAATCGGCGAAACAAGCGCCGGATACGAGGCCGACATAGCCGCCGCCTATCATCGCGATCTTCATCGTGGCTACTCCGCAGCGTTGGTCATTGGGGCGGCAGCGTGGGGCGCGCTGGAAAGGGCAGCGCTCTCGCCCCGCTCGGCCAGCAGCCGGGCGAAATAGGCGATGGTGCGCTGCAGACCTTCCTCCAGCCCCACAATCGGCTGCCAGCCGAGCAGGGTGCGAGCCAGCGTGATGTCGGGGCAGCGCTGCGTCGGGTCGTCCTGCGGCAGCGGACGGAACACGATTTCGGAGTCCGACCCGGTCAGCGCGATGATGCGCTCGGCCAACTC
>CAXSEK010000292.1:0-4590 GCA_964235625.1 uncultured Acetobacteraceae bacterium | reverse complement strand
CCGGAAGTGCAGCAGGTGACGGTGTATTCCGCCGGGCTCGCCGCAGGGTCGAAGCAGGTCGAGGCTGGGCGCGCACTGATCCGCTACTTGGCCTCCCCCGAAGCGGCCGCGATCATCGAGAAGAACGGGCTGCAGCCACCGAAGTAACGTGAGCCGCGGCGGTCCGGTCGCCGGCAAAGGCCGGTGCTAGGAACTACCGTCATGCCAGGGCTTGACCCTGGTATTCACGGCGTCCCATACACATCGGCCCGGCCAGCTTGTAAGCAACGTTGCCAAGTCAACAACCGACCGACGTCACGAGCCCAACCGTGTGAAGACCAGGGTCAAGCCCTGGCACGACCAATCATGACCGACGAGCCACCTGACTCGCGCCGCGCGTCTCCGGCATCGCCGACCAAAGCAGCAGAAGCGCCGCGATCCCGGCTCCAGCCAAGGCGCCGAATGCTGCCTTCAAGCCGGCCCAATCCGTCAGCAGCCCGGCCAGCTCCGTGCTCGCCGCCGAGGCCCCGGCGATCGACAGGCCGATCGCACCCATCGCCAGGTTGAACCGCCCGCTGCCGCGCGTGATGTCCGCCACCACCAGCGGCAGCATCACGCCGAACACCGCACCGCTGATCCCGTCCAGCGCCTGGATCCCCACCACCGCCTCCGGCTGCACCGTCAGCGCGAACAGTCCGGCGCGCAGCGGCACCGCGGCGAACCCGAGCAGCAGCACGCGCCGCCGGCCCCATCGCTCCGCCGCCCGGCCCACCGCCGGCGACACCGCCGCGACCAGCAATTGGGGCACGATCAAGCAGGCGGCGATCACCAACTCCCCCGTCCGACCCCCGGCCTGCCGGGTCACCTCCACGGCGGCCAGCGGGAACATGGCGGCGTTCGCCAGGTGGAAGCCGGCGCAGCAGGCGGCGAACAGCATCAGCCGCCGGTCCGTCAGCAGCACCCCCAACTTCACGCCGGGCTGCCGGGCGAGCGTATGCCCAGCTGCCGGTCGAATCAGGCGCAACGCCAAGAACGCCGGCACCACCAGCACGGCCGCTAGCACGAACACCGAGCGTTCGGACAGCCAGTAACCCACCGCGCCCATCAACCCGGCGGCCACCCCGCTGCCGATCGAGGCGAACCGCGCGTTGCGCCCGAGCCGCTCCCCAAATGCCTGCCCCCGCGCATCCGCCACCGCCATGCTCATCACGGCGATCACCGGGCCGAGCAGGCAACTCGCCACCCCGTGCAGTACCTCCGCCAGCCAAACCGGCAGACGGTCGGGGAAGGCCGCCAGCATCAGCGCCGCCCCGGCGATCGCGGCAACGGCCAGCGTGGCCAGGCGCCGCTTGTCCCCAATTGCGTCCACCACCGCCCCCGCCGGCACCTGCACCATCATTGTCGTCAGCGTGCCGATGCTGAGCGCCAGGCCGATCTGGCCCTGCGTCCAGGCCTGGGATGCGAGGTAGGCGGCGATGAACGGACCGAACCCGGTCTGCACGTTCGCGACGAAGAAGTTTAGCCAGTCGAGCCCGGCCGAACTCCGGTCCCGCGGCAACGGTCGGCTACTTGGCGGCGTCGGGGGCGGCCGGCGAGTCTGGCGGTGATGGCAGCCCCACGATCACGGCGGGCTTGCTGCGGTCGGTGTAGTCGGGCGCCGCACGCACCTGCGCGTCCGTCAGGTCGATCCCCACCTCCTGGTCGGCCCCACCTGGCGGCGGCACGTGCACCGACGGCCAGCTCACCGCGACCCGGCGCGATCCCACGCCCATGAAGCCGCCGATATCGACCACGATGGCGCGCGACTGTCCGGCAGGGTCCACCACCACGTCCACGATGCGGCCGATCTCCTTGCCGTCATTGTCCCGCACCATGCGGCTGAGCACGCCGGTCGCCTCCGCCTCGGTGAGTTCAGGGGCCGGGTCGGCCGCCATCAGGACCAGGGCCGCACATGCTAGCATCGCCGCCCACCGCATCGGCCGTCCCCCCGCCACGCACCAATCCATGCGCCTGCATCCCGGACCCGGCAAGCCGCGTTGCAAGTCGGAACGGATCACCCGAAAGGATCGTCACATGGTGCAGGAGAATGCGGGCCGGACAGCGGCGCTCGAGATCAGCTTCGCCGCGATGGGCGTGCTCAAGCTGCTCGGGCTGGAGACAAGGATGTTCCGCCGCTGGGGCATGACCCCGCGGCAGATGCGCCGCATCGGCCTGATCGAGACGGCCGGTGCCTTCGCGGTCGCCAACGAGGGCACCCGCCCGATCGCGGCTGCCGGGCTGGCGGCGATGTCGGCGATGATGCTCGCCGTGGAGCTGCGCAACCGCGAGACGGAGCTGATCCTGCCGCGGTTGATCGTGACCGTGCTCGCCTTGCGCACCGCCATGGCCGGCGGCAGCTCGCTGCGTGCCCGCATCGAGGCCTGACCCGGCATGGCCCTTACGCGCCGCACCATCCTCGCCGCAGCAGGCACGGCGCCACTTGCCCGCCCGGCGCTGCTGCGGGCCCAGTCCAGCGCGCCCATCCGGATCGGCGAGATCAACAGTTATGCCACCCAGCCCGGCTTCACGGAACCCTACCGCAAGGGGTGGGAGCTGGCGCTGGCGCGGGTGAACGACCTGGGCGGGGTGGACGGCCGCAAGCTCGAGATCGTCTCCCGCGACGATGGCGGCACGCCGGAGAACGCGGTACGTCTGGCCGCCGAGTTGGTGAACGACCAGAAGGTGGACCTGCTGGCCGGCGGCTACCTGTCCAATGTCGGCCTGGCGATCAGCGCCTACGCCCTGCAGGCCAAGAAGCTGTATGTGGCCGGCGAGCCGCTGACCGATGCGCTGACCTGGGCGAAGGGCAACCGCTACACCTACCGCATCCGCCCCTCCACCTTCATGCAGGCCGCCATGCTGGTGGAAACCGCCGCCGCGCTGCCGGCCAAGAGCTACGTGACGGTCGCCCCCAACTACGAATACGGCCAGTCCGCCGTGAAGTGGTTCAAGCAGCTGCTGTCCGCCCGCCGGCCGGACGTGACCTTCGTGGGCGAGCAGTGGCCGGCGCTGGGCCACATCGATGCCGGGGCGGTGGCGGGCGCGCTGGCGCAGCCGGCCCCCGACGCCATCTTCAATGCCTTGTTCGGCCCGGACTTGCTCGCCTTCGTGCGCCAGGGCAACTCGCGCAGTCTGTTCGACAAGCGCACCGTCGTTTCGCTGCTGACGGGGGAGCCGGAATACCTGGACCCGCTCGGCGACGAGACGCCGGTGGGATGGGTGGTCACCGGCTATCCCTGGAGCGTGTCCGACGAGCCGTCCAACAAGCAGTTCGTGCTCGACTACACACAGCGCTACAACGAGCCGCCACGGATGGGCTCCGTGGTCGGCTCGGCGCTGGTGTCCGCCATCGTGTCCGGCATCCTGAAATCCGGCGGCACGGACACGGAGAAGATGGCCGACGGCTTCGGCGACGCCAGCTTCACCACCGCGTTCGGGCTGTGCAAGTTTCGCGCGATCGACCACCAGAGCACGCTCGGCACCTATGTCGGGCGGCTTGCCAAGCAGGACGGGCGCGGCGGCATGGTGGATTGGCGCTATATCGACGGCGCCTCCGTCATGCCGACGGATGCCGAGGTGCGGCAGCTCCGGCCGGGGTGAACACTCCGCCACGCACGAGATCCATTTCGGTTGACGCGTTGCACTGGGAGCCGTGCGTCGCCGCTTGCATCTCGTTCGTAGCCCTCCAACAAGGAACGCGGACGTAGGAAACGGGGGATAGGCTTTTCCCCGCGTTACTCGAGGGAGTTCCTCATGGCCGAGATAGCCGACCCCGAAGCCGAGGCACGCATCATTCGGATGGTCGAGGAAACCCGCAAGTTCGTAGCGAGGCGCACAAGCTCAATGCCGAGGCAACCAAGTTGCACCGCGATGTCCGCCTCGCGCCCATCATGGCCGCAGCTGCCGCTGGCGGCGCCATCGCGGCACTGCTCGCCACCCTGACCCGCCTGTTCATCTGAACAGTCGCCACGTCTGCCCAGTCGCGGACACCGCCCCGCTATCGATGATCGCCCCTAGGCCGTCTCGCCGTCCCGCTTCATCGCCATCTCCGCCTTGTCCTCCAGCCGCTTCTCGTTGCGCCGGAGGACAACCACCGCCACCACGACCACAACCGCCGCTAAGACGGCGATGCCGACCCCGATTGGCCCGGCCAGGCGCTTCATCGCGTCGCCCAGCACGTAGGCGCCGATGCCGTACAGGCTTGCCCACATCACCCCGCCCACCGCATTCCATAGCAGGAAGGTTTTCCACTCCATGTGGTTGGCGCCGGCGAACAGCGCCACGAAGGTCCGCAGGATTGCGATGAAGCGGCCGACGAATACGACCTTCCCGCCCTGCGTCTTGAACAGGTAGCGGCTGAGGTCCATCCGCTTGTCGGTCAACCCGACATGCTTGCCGAAGCGCCGCAGCAACGGAATGCCGGCCCAGCGGCCGATCAGGTAACCGAAATTGTCCCCCATAATCGCGCCGCCGATCGCCGCGGCGACGACGAAAGCGATGTGCAGCTTTCCCGTCGTGGCGGCGTAGACCGACGCGCCGATGATCATGCTCTCGCCCGGGAACGGCAGGCCC
>CAXSEK010000291.1:0-4595 GCA_964235625.1 uncultured Acetobacteraceae bacterium | reverse complement strand
ACTCCATGAAGACTTCAACGGGCAATGTTGACCCCGTACGCCGCAACATCCTCATGGTCCTTGCTGTGCCCGATCAGCGCAATGCGCGGCTGGGCGACGCCGACCCGCTCCAGTGCCACGTTGACCTGCCGCTGCGCGTTGGCCACCCACTGCGTGTCATTATACAGGCAGTCGTCGAGCGGCAGGATGATCAACCGTTCCCGGTCCGCTTCACTGACCGAAAGCCGGATCATGTCCGCGCGCTCGGCATAGGTGAACGGGTTGCGGTGGCTGCGCGGCGCATTGGCCGAGCCAATCAGGATGAGGACGTAGCGCCCAACCTGCAGCGCGTCCTGCACGACTTGGAGATGGGCGGCATGGAAAGGTTGGAACCGGCCGATGAACACGCAAAGGTCGTTAGGAAACGGCTGTGGCATGTCGAGCCCGGCAGCGGGCTGGCTAGTCGGATGCATGGTGCTTCACCAAGATGTGGCGCCGAGGTCTATCCCCGACACCATCAGACATGGGCGACGCCGAAAACCGCTTCAAGGGCCCGGAAGCCGGCGAAACCTTTGCCGGTCCAGCATGGTCGGGGCGCCCGGACTCGAACCGGGGGCCTCCTGTACCCAAAACAGGCGCGCTACCAGGCTGCGCCACGCCCCGGACCATGTAAAACCAGGCTCTACGGGTGTTTTACGAGCAGGTCAACGAAGGCCACCCCGCAACAACCGGTCTCGATCCGACTGACGCAGCGGCCTGGGAATACGGGAATGCCCATCGTCACCGACGGCTTACCCCCTGGGTCTCCCCCGAAGCTGCGCCCCCCACCGGTGCGTTCTCGTCCACGCGCAGGCCGAGCAAGCGCGCGCACGGCCCGACCGTCCATCCCTGGACCGCAACCGACGTCACCACCACGACGAACACGATGTTGAACAAGGCCCGGCTACCCTCCACGCCCGCGAGCAGCGGCAGGATGGTCAAGTAGATCGGCACGGCGCCGCGAAGTCCGACCCAGGAGACGAAGCCTGCCTCACGCGCCGTCCATCGAAACGGCAGCAAGCAGGCGAACACGCTGACCGGCCGCGCGACCAGCACCAGCACCGCAGTCACCGCCAGGGCCGGCAGCATGGCCGGCGGCAGCTCATGCGGGGTGACCAGCAGGCCCAGCATCAGGAACAAGGCGATTTGTGCCAGCCATCCCAGGGCGCCGAAGAATCGCGTCACCGGCTGGCCAGCGGGATGATCGTAGTTCCCAACGATGATCCCGGCCAGGTAGACGGCGAGGAACCCACTGGCCCCCAAGATCTGCGCGCCGCCGAACACCGCCAGCGCGCCGCCGATCGCGAACACGGGAAAGGCGGACCTTTCGACGTCCAGCTTGCGGAATAGCCAAAGCAGGATGGTGCCGCTTGCAAGCCCGATTACGGCTCCGCCCGCCATCTCCTTCAAAAACAGCAGCAGCGCGTGCGCCACCCCTACGCTTTCGGGCATCGTCATCGCCTCGACCAGGGCGACGGTGATGAACACGCTCATCGGATCGTTGAGGCCAGACTCGACCTCAAGTGCCGCCACGACGCGGGACGGGACCTTGGCACCCGAGAGGCGCAGGATCACCGCCACCGCCGCCGCATCGGTCGGTGCCGTGGCCGCACCGAGCAGGAGCGCCTTGGGCCATGGCACCCCGAACAGCCACACCACCGCCGCTCCCACCACACCCGCACTGATCGCCACGCCGACGGTGGCCAAGGCGATCGAGGGCCAGAGCGCCTTCTTGAGCATGCCCCGTTCAGTTACCAGCCCGCCCTGGAACAGGATCGCGACGAGCGCCAGACTGCCGGTCAGGTAGGCGGTGTGGAAATCATCGAACCTTATGCCACCCGGGCCATCCTCGCCGGCCAGCACGCCAACGCCGATGAACACCAGCAGCAACGGCATTCCGACCCGCGTCGAGGCGATCCCGGCGAAGAAGGCGCAGAGGCACAAGACGCCCGCGACAAGGATGATCTCGTGGGCTGCGTCCATACCCGACAGTGCCTCGGTTTTACTTCGGGACGGAAGATCGGGCTCTGCCCCAAACCCCGCCAGAGGACAGTCGTCCTCTGGACACCTGGTTAAAGGGGCGACTGTCCTCTGGCGGGGCCTGCCTTAGGCGTTGCCGAACACCCGCTGCTCCACCTTGTCGCCCACCCGGATATGCAGCCGCGCCGCAGTGCCAGCCGCCAATTCCAGCGTCGCACGCACTTGCCCGCCGGACGGGATTTGCGCCAGGCTGCGCGGCGTCGTGTTCTCGGCAATGTGGCGGATCGTGCCGTCGCTGTTGATGAACACCATGTCCAGCGGGGCGATCGTGTTGCGCATCCACATCGTGCTGTCCCGCGGCTGGCCCCAGTCGAACAGCATGCCGCCATCGGCGGGCACGGTCGGGCGGAACATCAGCCCCGTCTCCTGCTGCGAGGGCGAGATCGCAATCTCGACGTTGAAGTCGTGACGCTGGCCATCGCGGGTGACGATCACCAGCTTTTCCTTCGGCAGCTCCGGCTGCGCCGTGGTCGGACCCGGCGCATACTGGGCAAACGATTGCCGGGCGCCGATGGCGACGGGCATCAGGGCCAGAGCGGCGAGCAGGGGGCGGCGGTTCATGCGAGGGCGGTCTCCAACAGCGCTCCGGCGGCTAGTTGCCGGATTTCGGGGCGGACGGTGCCTTCGCGCGGCGCGTCGCGCAAGGTGGTGAACCAGTGCTCCGGCGGGTTGCGCCCGGCCGCCCGGTTATACGTCAGCGCGCGCAGCACGCGCTCGGCCGCCGGTGTGGTGTGCGGTGGGATTGCGATGTCGTTCAGCACCGCCCAGACCCCGGCCCAGCACCGCCCGACGGTGTAGGGATTGTAGCCGCCACCGCCGGTCACGATCAGCCGCGGTGCCAGATGGCGGACCGCCTCCACCACGGCCCAATGCGCGTTGTTGGACAGGGACAGCTTGGCGAGCGGGTCCTCCTCCAGCGCGTCGGCGCCGCATTGCAGGAAGATGGCGTCCGGCCGGTGCGCCAGGATCAGTGGCAGGATGGCACCTTCCATCAGCGCCCGCATCTCGCTGTCGTTGAACCCGGCCGGAACCGGGAAATTGCGTGCAGCCCCGCCCGCGCGGTCCGTCGCCAGCCCGGTATGCGGCCAGCGCCCGGTCTCGTGCACGCTGAGGGTCAGCACGCGCGGGTCGTCGGCGAACGCGTCCTGCACGCCGTCGCCGTGATGCGCGTCGATGTCGAGGTAGACGATCCGCTCCAGCCCCGCATCCAGCCAGGTGAGTATGCCGAGCACCGGGTCGTTCAGGTAGCAGAACCCGGCGGCGCGGGCGGGCCGGCCGTGATGCGTGCCGCCGCCGGGGCAATAGACCGTGCCGCCTGGCATCGTGAGCCGCGCCGCCAGCATTACCCCGCCCGCCGAGGTCATCGGCCGGCGAAAAATCTCGCGGTAGACTGGGTTCCCCTCAGCGCCGATCTTGAACCGGGCACGGTCCTCGTCACTGACCGCCTGCGCCCTCTCCGCCCGGCGCAGCGCCTCGACATAGGCCGGGTCATGGAACCGGGTTACGGCCGCAACGCTGGCCATCGGCGCCGGCAGAACCACCGCTTCGTCCAGCCACCCCATAGCCCGCACTAGGTCGGTGACGGTGGAGACGCGCGGGATGGCGAGCGGGTGTTTCGGCCCGTAGGTCGAGCCGCGATAGATCTCGCTGCCGATGTAGACGGGACGCAGGCGGGGATCGGGGACCATTACCGCACATCTATGGTTCGCGCCGCTACCCGGCTAGACCGCCAACCTTCCTGTTCTCCCCCTACCGCTGGGAAAGGGCGGAGTGAGGGAGCTTGATTCCCTCCGACCGTCAGTCCTCGAAGTTCAACGCGTTCAGAATATCCTCCGCCACCGGCCCACGCACCGTCGCCAGGCACTCGGCATATAGCTTCAGCACTTCCTCCTTGCCCTGCTTGCCCAGCGTGGGAAGGATGCGCTCCATCAGCCGGTAAGCCACCGCCTCCGGCGTGCCGGCCTCAACGACCCAGTCGGGCACGCTACTGCGTCTTGGCAGCGGCGCGGGCGGCCCGGCGGGCGGCGCGGGCCTGCCTGGCATGGTCCTTGATCTGGTCGATCGTCACGTAGCCCTGGTTGCCGGTGTCGATCGCGGTGAAATCTCGTGCGACGGCGGGCATTTTTGCCCGTGCCTGCTCCAGCGTGAGGTGGCCGTCATGAGTGGTGTTTGCCTCGTCGAACCGCTCCTGCAAGGTGCGGCGGTGGCGGGCAGGCGCAGCCGGCGCCGCGGCAACTGGAGCGGCCTGTTCCGTGCCACGGCCGACCGGCGTAGCCGGCGCACTCGGCGGCGCTGAGGTCAGCGGGCCGGTAGTGCCGGTCAGTGGCGACTGCGCCTGGGCGGCACCGGCGAGGAGGAGGAAGGCGACGGCAACGGTCAGGCGCATTAGGCGGTTCCTTCAGGCAGCGATGGCACGGATTACGGCAGCGGCGTCGTCCACCTGTGCGGCGGACACGTCTAGATGGGTGCAGGCACGGGCCTTGTGCGAGCCCATCACGGAGATCAGCACGCCCTCGTTGGCGGCACGCCGGGCCAAC
>CAXSEK010000290.1:0-4605 GCA_964235625.1 uncultured Acetobacteraceae bacterium | reverse complement strand
CGGCCCGGATAGCCGCGGCCGGTTCGGCAGCTTCGGCGGCCGGTTCGTCGCGGAAACGCTCATGCCGCTCGTGCTCGAGGTGGAAGCAGCCTACGAGCAGGCCAAGCAGGATCCGGCGTTCCAGGCCGAACTGGACCGCTATCTGCGCGACTATGTCGGCCGGCCCAGCCCGCTCTGGCATGCGGAGCGCCTCAGCCGCGAGCTCGGCGGTGCGCGCATCTACTTCAAGCGGGACGAGCTGAACCACACCGGATCGCACAAGATCAACAACTGCATGGGCCAGATCCTGGTCGCCTCGCGCATGGGCAAGACGCGGATCATCGCGGAGACCGGCGCCGGCCAGCACGGTGTGGCGACGGCCACGGTCTGCGCGCTGTTCGGCCTGCCCTGCACGATCTACATGGGCACCACGGACGTCGAGCGGCAGAAGCCCAACGTGTTCCGCATGAAGCTGCTGGGGGCGGAGGTCGTGCCAGTCAGCTCCGGCACCGGCACGCTGAAGGACGCGATGAACGACGCCCTGCGGGACTGGGTGGCCAACGTGGCCGACACCTACTACCTGATCGGCACGGTGGCCGGGCCGCACCCCTACCCGGCGATGGTGCGCGATTTCCAGTCCGTGATCGGCACCGAGGCCCGCGCCCAAATGCAAGCGGCGGAGGGCCGGCTGCCGGACGTGGTGGTGGCCGCGATCGGCGGCGGGTCCAACGCGATGGGCCTGTTCCACCCCTTCCTGGACGACCCGGACGTCCGCCTGATCGGTGTCGAGGCGGCCGGGCACGGGCTGGATTCAGGGCTGCACGCGGCCAGTCTGTCCCGCGGCCGGCCCGGCGTGCTGCACGGCAACCGCACCTACCTGCTTCAGACCGAGGACGGGCAGATCACCGACGCCCACAGCATCAGCGCCGGGCTGGACTACCCCGGCATCGGACCCGAGCATTCCTGGCTGCACGAGATCGGCCGTGTCGAGTACGTCGCGGCCGGCGATGCCGAGGCGCTGGCCGCCTTCCAGCTCTGCACCCGCACCGAGGGCATCATCCCCGCGCTGGAGCCGGCGCACGCTTTGGCACACGTCGCCAAGATCGCGCCAGCGATGGGCAAGGACGAAATCGTGCTGATGAATTTGTGCGGGCGTGGCGACAAGGATATCTTCGCGGTGGCCGAACACCTCGGCGTCAAGCTGTGAGCCGCATCGCCACCCGCTTCGCCGCGTTGAAGCAGGAGGGCCGCGGCGCGCTGATCCCGTTTCTCGAAGCCTACGACCCGGACGAGGCGACCAGCACCGCCATCCTGCACGGCCTGCCCGGCGCTGGGGCGGACCTGATCGAGATCGGGATGCCGTTCACCGACCCGATGGCCGACGGCCCCACCATCCAGGCCGCGGCACTCCGCGGGCTGAAGGCGGGGGCGACGATGGCGCGCACCCTGGCCATGGTCGCCGGGTTCCGCGCGGTGGACGCGGACACGCCGGTGGTGCTGATGGGCTATCTCAACCCCGTGCTGTCCTACGGCGCCGAGCGGTTCTGCCTAGCCGCGGCGAAGGCGGGGGTGGACGGGCTGATCGTGGTGGACCTGCCCAGCGAGGAGGCGGACTGGCTCGCCGGCTCGGCTGCGGCGAACGGACTGGACATCATCCGCCTGGTCGCCCCGACCACGGACGACGGGCGCCTGCCGCAGGTGCTGAACGGCAGCTCCGGCTTTGTCTACTACGTCAGCATCGCCGGCATCACCGGCACGCGCACCGCGACGCGCGAGCAGCTGGCCGCCGCCATCCCGCGGGTGCGGGCCGTGACGGACCTGCCGATCGCGATCGGTTTCGGCATCCGCACCCCGGCGCAGGCGGCGGAGGCGGTTTCGGTGGCGGATGCGGTGGTGGTGGCCTCCGCCCTGATCGACACGCTCGCCGCCAGCCTGGACGCGGAAGGCCGCGCCGGGCCGGACAGCGTGCGGCGCGTTCTGGACCAGGTGCGGGGACTGGCGGACGGGGTGCGGTCAGCCGGCAAGGTGCGGGCGTGAAAACGAAGGCCATTGCACTTCTAGCCTGCATGCCCTTGCTTACTGTATGCACCTTACTGCGAACATGGGCAGCGCCGGGCGGCCCTACGGTGCGAATTTCACGCACGGAACCGTTGATCATCCAACCCGCTTTCGGACAGACCTGACGGACTGCGTGACCGCGCACGACCACGGCTGGTTTTATCGGGTCGGCGAGAGAATGTCGCCCGATGTCTGAGGGAGAAAGGCTGGCGAGACGGGCCGATCCTGTTCTTGTTATAGGACCCCGATAGCTACAGCGATGTCGTGCCGCTATGACTGGGGCAGGACCGTGCTATGGAGTATGCAGGTACGATGAGCGACGAACCTGAAAACCTCATTTTGGTTTACCTGCGCCGGATTGACGCCAAGCTCGACCGCGTCATTGAGGACGTCCAGGACCTCAAGCACCGTGTGACATCCCTTGAACTCAGCATCGCGCGGCTGTCTAGCGATATCAGCGGTCTCCGCACGGATTACGGCGGCCTTCAGGTACGGGTGGACCGGATCGAAGGCCGGCTTGATCGCATCGAGCGTCGCCTGGACTTGGTCGAACCAGTCCGTTGAGCTGGCTCACCGAAGTTGTCCGCCCGCGCATCCGGTCCTGGCTCGGCAGTGACGCGCGGGAGATGCCGGACAACCTCTGGCACCAATGCCCGGCGTGCCAGCAGATGAACTTCAACAAGGACCTCCAGCGCACCCTGAAGGTCTGTCCGAATTGCGGCCACCACATGCGCCCGACTGCGCTGGAGCGGTTGGGCTGGACGTTCGACGAGGGCCGCTTCACCCGCATCGAACTGCCCCGCGCGCCACAGGACCCGCTGCGCTTCCGCGACCAGAAGCGCTACGCCGACCGGTTGCGTGAGGCGCGGGAGAAGACGGGGCTGGAGGACGCGATCATCGTCGCCCACGGCACCGTCGGCGGCCAGAAAGTCGTGGCAGCCGCGATGGCGTTCGAGTTCATGGCCGGGTCGATGGGGGCCGCCGTCGGCGAGGGCATCGTGGCCGCCGCCCGCCTGGCCGTGCTGCAAGAGGCCGCCCTGGTGATCTTCACGGCCTCCGGCGGCGCCCGCATGCAGGAGGGAGCCATCAGCCTGATGCAGATGCCCCGCACCACCATCGCCGCCCAGATGGTGAAGGAGGCCCACTTGCCCTTCATCACCGTGCTGACCGACCCCACCACCGGCGGCGTCACCGCCTCCTTCGCGATGCTGGGGGACATCCAGATCGCCGAGCCCGGCGCCCTGATCGGCTTCGCCGGCGCCCGCGTGATCGAGCAGACCGTGCGCGAGACCCTCCCCGAAGGCTTCCAGCGCGCCGAATACCTCCACGAGCACGGCATCATCGACATGGTCGTCCCTCGCGGCGACATGCCCTCCACCCTCGCCCGCGTAATCGGCATCCTCCGCGGCATCACGGTCGAGCAACCCGCATTCCAGTAGGGTGGGATGCGCTTTGGCATCCACCAACACGCGCACAACCTCTACGGAATCGACGAACTAGAAGACCTCATGTCCCGCATCGACCCGTTGCTCGCCCGGCTCCACGGCCTCCATCCCAAGCTGATCGACCTCAGCCTAGACCGGCTGCACCGCCTCCTGGCCGATCTGGGCCACCCCGAGCGGGCTCTCCCCCCCGTCATCCACGTCGCCGGCACCAACGGCAAGGGCAGCACCTGCGCCTTCATCCGCGCCATCGCCGAGCAGGCCGGGCAGACGGTCCACGTCTACACCTCGCCGCATCTGGTCCGCTTCAACGAGCGCTTCCGCATCGCCGGCCGCCTGGTGACCGACGACGCGCTGACCGCCACGCTGGAGCGGCTGGAGCAGGTGAATGCCGGCGCACCGATCACCGTGTTCGAGATGATCACCGCCGCCGCCTTCGTGCTGTTCGCCAGCCATCCGGCCGATCTCTGCGTGCTGGAGGTGGGGCTCGGCGGGCGTGGGGACGCGACCAACGTGATCACGCCGGCTTCCTGCGCCATCACCTCCATCTCGCTTGACCACCGCGAGATGCTGGGCGACACGCTGGCCCTGATCGCGGCGGAGAAGGCAGGGATCATGAAGCCCGGCATCCCCACGGTGACGGGGCTGCAATCGCGCGACGTGCTGGCGGTGCTGGACGCCGCCGGGCCGGTGCGGGCGCGCGGGCGGGACTGGACGGTCGAGCCGCATGGCGCCGGGTTGCGCTACGCGGATGCTTTGGGCCGACTGGACCTGCCGGCACCCGGGTTGCGTGGCCCGCACCAGGTGGACAATGCCGGCATCGCCGTGGCCGCCCTTCGCGCCGCCCCGCTTGGCGTCAGTCAGTTCCAGGGCCTGGCCAACGCGACCTGGCCCGCCCGGCTGCAACGCCTGCACGGCACCCTGGCCCGCCTGGCGCCGGGCCGCGAACTCTGGCTCGACGGCGGCCATAACCCCGGTGCGGGCGAAATGCTGGCATCCGTGCTCGCCGGCTGGGAGGGGCCGACGCATCTGATCGTGGGTATGAAACAGGCCAAGGACACGGCCGAGTTCCTCCGCCTGCTGCTCCCTCTGGCGGCCAGCGTCTGGGCGGTAGCGGAGCCGGACC
>CAXSEK010000289.1:0-4624 GCA_964235625.1 uncultured Acetobacteraceae bacterium | reverse complement strand
ATCGGTGCCTGGATCGACTTGGCGACGTCCGTGCAATACAGGCCGGAATAGGCGTGGGCGGGGATGGTGGTGAAGCCGATCTGGTTGTTCACCACCAGGTGGATCGTGCCGCCGGTGCGGTAGCCGATCAGCTTGCTCATCGCAAGCACCTCGTACACCAAGCCCTGTCCGGCGAACGCCGCGTCCCCGTGCATCAGGATGCCCATCACGCTGCGCCGGGTCTTGGTGTCCCCGGCCGCATCCTGCCGCGCGCGCACCTTGCCGACGACGACCGGGTCGACGGCCTCGAGGTGCGAGGGGTTCGGCTGCAGCGAGATATGGACGGCGTGTCCGCCGGCCTCGATATCCGTGCTGGTCCCGAGATGGTACTTCACATCGCCGGAACCCTGCACGTCGTCCGGCTTCGGGCTGGCGCCACCGAACTCGCTGAACAGGGCGGTGAAGGGCTTGCGCACCACGTTGACCAGCGTATTCAGCCGGCCGCGATGCGGCATGCCGATCGCGACCTCGGTCACCCCGTCCCTGGCACCGGTCTCGATCATGGCGTGCAGCGCGGGGATGGTGACCTCGCCGCCCTCCAGGCCGAACCGCTTGGTGCCGACATAGCGCTTCTGGCAGAACGCCTCGAACGCCTCGGCCTCGGTCAGCTGGCGCAGGATCGTCTTCTTGGCTGCCGCGTCGAAGCTCGCGGCCCAAGGAGCACCCTCGATCCGGCTCTGCAACCAGGTCTTCTGCTCCGGATCCTGGATGTGCATATACTCGACGCCGACCGGGCCGCAATACGTGCTGCGCAGCACCGCCAGGATCTCCCGCGGGGTCGCCGTCTCGCGGCCGAGCACGTTGTCGATGAAGATCGGACGGTCCATGTCGGCCTCGGTAAAGCCGTAGGCCGCCGGGTCCAGCTCCGGATGGGATTTCGGCACGGTCAGGCCCAGCGGGTCGAGCTGCGCCTCCAGGTGGCCGCGGACACGGTAGACGCGGATCATCATCAGCGCGCGGATGCTGTCCAGCGTTGCGGACCGGACCTGCTGCTCGGACAGGCCAGGCGCGGCTGCCGCTGGGGCTGCGGCACCGTTCGGCTTGGCGCCCTTCGCCGCAGGCTTGGCAGCGGGCTCCGGTTCGGCGACGCTGAAGTTGCGCGGCGCCCAGGACGCGCCGGACGCATCCTCCAGCACCGACCGAGCCTCGTCGTTCAGCGCGGCGAACAGCTCGCCGAAGCTCGGGTCCACGCTGTCCGGCCGGTTGACCCAGCGTGCGTACAGGTCGGCGATGAATGCCGCATTGCCGCCGTTGAACGCCGTTGCGAGGATGTCGACGCCTGCCATGGCAGAACCTTCCCTATTCCTGCACGGCCGCGTGGACCGTGGTATCGTGTATGGTGGTGCTGGATCGCGGGGCTGAGTAGGCGCGTTCTGCGCAGATCAGTGTCCCCGGCCGATAAAGTAGCCGAGCAGACCGGCAACCGTACCAACGATGGCAGCTGTCGCCAGCGCGGCCTGAATGATCACGCGCGTCGGATCGAGCCGCCAATCCTGCCTGGATTTCATGGTTTGCGCCCGCTTGAGTTCGATGTCCGCTCTCATCTGCTCAATCTTCAGCTCGTATTCCAGGCCACCCGAGTCCGTCGCCGTCGACACTAGCCCTGCAAGGCCTTCACCATGGTGCTGCCCAACGCCGACGGACTCTCGGCCACGTGGATGCCGGCGATCCGCATCGCCTCGAACTTGGCCGCCGCCGTGTCCCGGCCGCCGCTGATCACCGCACCGGCATGGCCCATGCGACGACCCGGGGGCGCCGTGGACCCGGCAATGAAGCCCACGACCTTCTTGGGGTTTTTCTCGCGCGCCAGGAACTCGGCCGCATCGATCTCGCTCGCGCCGCCGATCTCGCCGATCATAATGATGCTCTCGGTCTCCGGGTCGGCCAGGAACATCTCCAGCACCTCGATGAAGTCGGTGCCCTTCACCGGGTCGCCGCCGATACCGACGCAGGTGCTCTGGCCCAGGCCAGCCGCCGTGGTCTGCGCCACGGCCTCGTAGGTGAGCGTGCCGGAGCGGCTGACGATGCCCACCTTGCCGCGGCGGTGGATGTGGCCCGGCATGATGCCGATCTTGCACGCCTCGGGCGTGATCACGCCGGGGCAGTTGGGCCCGATCAGCCGGCTGCGGGAAGCGGAGAGCGCGCGCTTGACGCGGATCATGTCTTGTACCGGGATGCCCTCGGTGATGCACACGATCAGCGGGATCTCCGCGTCGATCGCCTCCAGGATCGCGTCCGCGGCGAAGGGCGGCGGCACGTAGATCGCGGTGGCGTTCGCACCCGTCTTCGTCACCGCCTCGTACACGGTGTCGAACACCGGCAGGTCCAGGTGCAACGACCCGCCCTTGCCCGGCGTCACCCCGCCCACGACCTTGGTGCCATAGGCGATCGCCTGCTCCGAGTGAAACGTGCCTTGGGCGCCGGTGAAGCCCTGGGTGATGACCTTGGTGTTCGCGTCGACCAGGACGGCCATTATGCGGCTTCCTTCACGGCCTGCACCACTTTCGCGGCGGCATCGGCCAGGTTGTCGGCGGAGATGATCGGCAGGCCGGACTTGGCCATGATCTCCTTGCCGAGGGCCACGTTCGTCCCCTCCAGCCGCACTACGAGCGGCACGCCCAGGGACACTTCCCGTGCCGCGGCCACGACGCCTTCGGCAATCACGTCACAGCGCATGATGCCGCCGAAGATGTTGACCAGGATGCCCTCGACGTTCGGGTCCGACAGGATAATCTTGAACGCCGCCGTCACCCGCTCCTTGGTGGCGCCGCCGCCGACGTCCAGGAAGTTGGCGGGGGAGGAGCCGTATAGCTTGATGATGTCCATGGTGGCCATCGCCAGCCCGGCGCCGTTCACCATGCAGCCGATCGTGCCGTCCAGCGCCACGTAGTTGAGGCTGTACTTGGCCGCCTCGAGCTCCTTCGGATCCTCCTCCGCCTCGTCGCGCAGCTTCTCCAGCTCCGGATGGCGGAACAGCGCGTTGTCGTCGAACGCGACCTTGGCATCCAGCGCGATGATGTCGCCGGCGCCGGTCACCACCAGCGGGTTGATCTCGATCGTGTCGCAATCCAACGCCGTGAATGCCTTGTACATCGCGGCCACGAACTTGCCGAAGGTGCCGATCTGCTTGCCCTCCAGCCCCAGCCCGAAGGCGAGGCGGCGAGCGTGGAAGCCGGACAGGCCGGATGCCGGGTCGATGGCGACGCGCATGATCTTCTCGGGGTGGTGCTCCGCCACCTCCTCCACCTCCATGCCGCCCTCGGTGGAAGCGAGGATGGTCACGCGGGAGGTTGCGCGGTCCACCAGCAGCGACAGGTAGAGCTCACGCTTGATGTCGCAACCGGCCTCGACATACACGCGCCTGACCTTCCGCCCGGCGGGCCCGGTCTGCTTGGTGATCAGCGTGTGGCCCAGCATGGCGGCGGCGGCGTCCTTGACCTCGGCGGCGGACTTGGCCAGGCGGACGCCGCCCTTGCCCTCGGGCGCGTCGGCGAAGCGGCCGGCACCGCGACCGCCGGCATGGATCTGGCTTTTGACGACATACACGGGCCCAGGCAGCTTGCCGGCCGCCGCTTCCGCCTCTTCGGGCGTCCAGGCGATGTGGCCCTCGAGCACGGCGACGCCGAAGCTCTTCAGCAGCTCTTTACCCTGATACTCGTGGATGTTCATCGGATCAGCCCACCAGTTTCTTCGACGCGTCGATCAGTTCGCGAACGGAGGCGCAGCTCTTGTCGAACGCCGCCTTCTCCTCCGCATTCAGCTCGACCTCGACGATGCGCTCGACGCCGCCGGCGCCGATCACCACGGGGACGCCGACATACAGGCCGTCCATGCCATACTGGCCCGTCAGCATCGCGGCGGCGGGCAGCACGCGCTTCTTGTCCTTCAGGTAGCTCTCGGCCATGGCGATGGCGGAGGCGGCGGGCGCGTAGAACGCGCTGCCCTTCTCCAGCAGCTTGACGATCTCGCCGCCGCCATTGGCGGTGCGGGCGACGATGGCGTCGATCTTGGCCTGCGTGGTCCAGCCCATCTTCACGAGGTCCGGCACCGGGATGCCGGCGACGGTCGAGTAGCGGGTGAGCGGCACCATCGTGTCGCCGTGGCCGCCAAGCACGAAGGCGGTGACGTCCTCGATGCTGACGTTGAACTCGTGGGCCAGGAACAGGCGGAAGCGGGAGCTGTCCAGCACGCCGGCCATGCCGACCACCATGTTGGCGGGCAGGCCGGATTTCTGCTGCATCACATACACCATCGCATCGAGCGGGTTGGTGATGACGATGACGAAGGCGCTGGGGCAATGCGTCTTGATGCCCTCGGCCACCTGGGCGATGACGCCCGCGTTCTTGGCGACCAGGTCGTCGCGGGACATGCCGGGTTGGCGCGGGAAGCCGGCGGTGACGATCACCACGTCCGACCCGGCGATGCTGCTGTAATCGCTGCTGCCCGTCATGTGGCTGTCGAAGCCGTCGACCGGGGCCGACTGCATGATGTCCAGCGCCTTGCCGGCGGCGACCCCGCCGAACACGTCGAACATGGCGACGTCGCCCAGCTCCTTCAGCCCGATCAGGTGGGCGAGCGTGCCGCC
>CAXSEK010000288.1:0-4642 GCA_964235625.1 uncultured Acetobacteraceae bacterium | reverse complement strand
CCCGTTCAGCCAGCGGGGGCCCCGCCGCGTACCTCATCCAGCGCCAGCACCGCGAAACTCGCCAGCCAGTGCTCGCCCATGTAGTCGCCGGTTACGTGCGGCAGGCCGGCCGCCAAGTGGAGTTCGGCCGCCTGCTCCATCATCACGCGCCGCGTGTCGTCTGGCGGCAGGGCCGAGGCGAGCGCGCGCCAGCACCAGGCGCGACTGAGGTTGACGCCGTCGAGATGCGCGATTTTGCCGTCGC
The DNA here is from genome assembly GCA_964235625.1 of uncultured Acetobacteraceae bacterium. Lineage (GTDB taxonomy): Bacteria > Pseudomonadota > Alphaproteobacteria > Acetobacterales > Acetobacteraceae > LMUY01. Next base: position 4,398 of record CAXSEK010000288.1, on the reverse strand, counting down.
TGCGGTCGCTGACCGAGACCGGGGCGAACAGCGCAGCCGGCCTGGCCTCCGCCAAATGGGGCAGGAACCGGTCGAACCACGGCAGGAACCGGGCCGGCGGCAGCAGGCGGTGCATGCACTCGGCCTCGATCAGGGCGGGGGAGAGGAAGTCGTCGCCACCGGGCTCCCAGGCCTGGCAGTCCGCGTCCGCGCCGTACCAGCCCTCCGCGGTCCGCGCCATCGCGGCGAGCAGCGGCGGATGGGCCAGCGCCGCCCACTCGGACGACAGCGCCAGGGCGAAGGCGGTGTTGAAATGCGTCCCCACCCGCACCGGGTAGGCGGCTTTGGGCAGGAACCCCTCCAGCCGCCCGGCGATCAGCGCCACCAGCGGCGCGAGCGCCTCACGCCATCTATGCTCGGGCAGGTCCGCCAGCGCCATGTCCAGCTTCAGCAGCCATGCCCAGCCATAGGGCCGCTCGAACCCGGCCGCCATGGGGTGCGCAAAGGTGGCGCACTCACCGGCGACCTTGTCGGGCGTCAGCGCGCCGTCGAACAGGGACCGGATCTCGCTGGCCGGCGCCATGGCCGGGAACAGGCGCAGCAGCCGGGCCAGCATCCAGTAGGCGTGCACGCAGGAGTGCCAGTCGAAGCTGCCGAAGAACACGGGGTGCAAGTCCCGCGGCGTGCGGGCGTCGGCCGGGCCAGCGAGCAGGTTGGCGGGCTTGTTGGGGTATTCGCGAGTGACGTGGCCCAGCGCGGTCGCCGCGAACTTGGCCGCCAGGGCGGCGGACAGCGTCATGCCAGGCCCATCGCGGCCAGCAAGTCCGGCTGGCTGCCCCGCCAAGCGATGTCGGCGGCGCTGACGCCCTCGGCATCCCGGCGATCGGTGTCCGCGCCGGCTTGCACCAAGAGCGCCGTCATCTCCGCCCGGCCGAACATGGCGGCGAACATCAGCGGGGTACGGCCGGAGCCGTCCGGCTTGTCCACCTCCGCCCCGGCCGCCAGCAGCTGCCGGGCGATGGCGGCATGGCCCTTGAATGCAACCCCGCCGAGCGCCGTGCTGCCGGCGTCGTCCACCCCGTCCACCGGCGCTCCACGGGCCAGCAGCAGCGCCACCGCGTCCGCCCGCCCGTTGTAGCTGGCCAGGATCAGTGGGGTGAAGCCGCGGCCGTCAGGACGCGCCGGGTCGGTCCCTGCATCCAGCAACGCGGCCAGCATGATGGTATCGCCGTCCCGTGCCGCGGCAGGGAGCAACGCCTCCGGTAGTCCGGGTGAGGGGTGCGGCGTAAGTGGGGCCGCCGCGCTCATTTCACCGTCTGCACCACGCTGAACCCCTCGAACTCCGGGTGTCCGGCATACATCGCCCGGTTGTTGCCCGCGTTGGCATGGGCGGCGCGGAACGCCTCGGACCGGGTCCACGCCTCGAACGTCGCGTGGTCGGCCCAGATCGTGTGCGAGGAATACAGCGTGTGATCCTCCTTGACGGGCCCGCGCAGCAGATGGAACTCGACGAAGCCGGGCACGCCGCGCAAGTGGCTGTCGCGCCCCGTCCATACCTGTTCGAATGCCGCCTCGGACCCGGGCGTGACCTTGAAGCGGTTCATGGCGATATACATAGGTCTGCCTCCTGCCGTGACGTTGCCACAATAGCATGGTGTGATCGGGGATGACGGCCAGCACAAGCGTGCGAGGCCAGCCGATTTTGCGCTCACGGCCGGTCCCGCGCTATCACACCCAAACTCATCGAGCGACGACCAATGGAAGACGACGACAGCCAACCCCGCCCCGACAGCCTGCTGCCCTACGAGGTGTGGGCGCAGGAGGCGATGCGCGGCGTGGCCGTGCGCGCGCTGCAGTTCGCGGCCGCCGAGGGCATGCCCGGCGAGCACCACTTCTATGTCAGCTTCCGCACCGACGCGCCGGGCGTGCGGATTCCTGCCCGCTTGCTGGCGCAGTATCCGGAGGAGATGACGATCGTCCTCCAGCACCAGTTCTGGGACCTGCTGGTGGACGAGGCGGGTGGGTTCTTCAACGTCGGGCTGTCGTTCGGCGGGGTGGCGAGCACGCTGGTGATTCCGTTCGCGGCGCTGACTGCCTTCGCCGACCCGCATGCCCAGTTCGGCCTGCGCTTCCGCGCCGCCCCCGTGGAGGTCGCCAACACCGAGGAGACGGACGAGCCCGAGGAGCCTTTGCCGCCCCAGCCTGCGGAGGAACCGCAAGTCGTGAGCCTGGACGCCTTCCGCAAACGCAAGGACTGATCTGAGGGAAGAGCTGGCATGGACAGCCTGCCGCCGCGCGCCCCGGGGTTCCTCTACGCGCCCATGTTCCCGGTCGGTCCGCGGGACGTGCCGTGGCGCAAACTGGACACCGCCGGCGTATCCACGACCACCTGTGACGGCCAGACCGTGCTGCGCATCCAGCCGGAGGCGCTGAGCGAGCTGGCGCTGCAGGCGTTCCACGACTGCTCACACCTGTTGCGACCGGGCCACCTGGCCCAGTTGCGCGCCATCCTGGACGACCCGGAGGCCAGCGCCAACGACCGGTTCGTGGCATTCGACCTGCTGAAGAACGCGGCGATCGCGGCCGGCGGCGTATTGCCGATGTGCCAGGACACCGGCACGGCTCTGGTGTTCGGCAAAAAGGGCCAGCGCGTGTGGGTGGCGGGCGACGAGGAGGAGGCGCTGGCCTACGGGGTGCACCGCACCTACACCGAGACCAACCTGCGCTACAGCCAAATGGCGCCGCTCGGCATGTTCTCCGAGGTGAACACCGGCAACAACCTGCCCGTCCAGTTCGACATCATGGCCGCGCCCGGCAATGACCATGCCGACGAGTTCCACCTCCAATTCGTGGCCAAGGGCGGCGGCAGCGCCAACAAGACGTTCCTGCACCAGGGCACGCCGGCACTGCTGAAGCCCGACAAGCTGCTTCCCTACCTGGAGACGCTGGTCCGCACGCTCGGCACCAGCGCCTGCCCGCCCTACCACCTGGCCATCGTGATCGGCGGCACCTCGGCCGAGCTCACGTTGAAGACGGTGAAGCTCGCCTCCACCCGTTGGCTGGACACGCTGCCCGGCGAGGGGACCCGCGCCGGGCACGCCTTCCGCGACCGTGAAATGGAGCAAGAGGTGCTAGCGATGACCCGGCGCCTCGGCATCGGGGCGCAGTTCGGCGGCAAGTATTTCTGCCACGACGTGCGGGTGATCCGCCTGCCGCGCCACGGCGCCAGCCTGCCGATCGGCATCGGCGTGTCGTGCAGCGCGGACCGGCAGATCCTGGCCAAGATCACGCCGGAGGGCGTGTTCCTGGAACAGCTGGAGCCCGACCCGGCCCGCTTCCTGCCCGAGGCGACCGATGCGACTCTCGGCGGCGAGGTGGTCCCGCTGGAGCTGAACCGCCCGATGATCGAGATCCGCCGCGAGCTTTCCCGCCACCCCGTCGCGACCCGGCTGGCGCTGACTGGTACCGTGGTGGTCGCGCGCGACATCGCTCATGCCAAGCTGGCCGAGCGCTTGGCCGCCGGCGAGCCCTTGCCGGACTACATCCGCGACCACCCCGTCTACTACGCCGGCCCGGCCAAGACGCCCGACGGCTACGCCACCGGCAGCTTCGGCCCGACCACGGCCGGGCGGATGGACAGCTATGTCGAGCAATTCCAGGCGGCGGGCGGCAGCCTGGTGATGCTGGCGAAGGGCAACCGCTCCCGTGCAGTGCGTGACGCCTGCCGCGCCCATGGCGGCTTCTACCTCGGCAGCGTCGGCGGCGCGGCGGCCCGGCTGGCGCAGGACTGCATCCGCCGCGTCGAGGTGCTGGAATTCGCCGAACTGGGTATGGAGGCGGTGTGGCGGATCGAGGTGGAGGACTTCCCCGCCTTCATCGTGATCGACGACAAGGGCCACGATTTCTACGACGCGATGGAGCCGTCGATCAGCGAGCGGTGACGGTGTTCCTTCCTCCCCTTTTGGGAGGGTGCGCACTTGGGATCGCTTGACTGCCGGATTCGTACGCGCGCGGAGGGCACTGCCGGACCTGGCCGGTTGAGGCCACCCCTGGCCTCACTCCCAGCCCACCCTTATAAGCGCGGCCATGATCCTGGTCACCGGCGGCGCCGGCTTCATCGGCTCCAACCTGAACGCGGCCCTCGCCGCTGCCGGCCGCGAGGTGGTCGTCGTCGACTGGCTCGGCTCCGAAGGCAAGTGGCGCAACCTCGCCTCTCACCCGCCCGCACTCCTGCTGATGCCCGACGCACTCGAGCATTTCCTCGCCGCCGACCCCCCGATCGAAATGGTTTTCCACCTCGGCGCCATCAGTTCGACCACGGCGACCGACGGGGACATGGTCTGGATGACCAACGTCGAGCTGCCGCTGATGCTGTGGAACTGGTGCGCCGCGCATGGCGCCCGCTTCGTCTACGCCTCC
>CAXSEK010000287.1:0-4647 GCA_964235625.1 uncultured Acetobacteraceae bacterium | reverse complement strand
CGTGCGGGTGCCCTGCACTTGCGGCAGCGCGGCCAGCGTCTGCGCCAGCGTGCGAGCCTCGGGCAGCGAGGGCGCCGTGGCGTCCACGGCGGCGACCCCGGTAGCGGGGTCCCGCGCCAGGTCGCGGTAGGTGCGGACGGCCTCGCCGTTCGGGTCTTGCAGGTGCATCGGGTCGAAGTCGAATTGCAGGCGGGCCAGCAGGGGGGACCCGGCGAGCACCACGCCCAGCGTGCCCACGACCACCAGGATACGGTGACGCCCCAGGAACGAGTCCACCGGTGCCAGGAAGGCGTAGCCCAGCCGCTCCGGCTCGCCGGGCGGGCGCAGCACGGCGATCAGTGCGGGCAGCAACGTGAGCGTGAGCACGAAGGCGATCACCATGCCCTGCCCGGCGATCTGCCCCAGTTCGGAGACGCCCTTGTAGTCGGTGGGCAGGAAGGAGAAGAAGCCCGCCGTCACCCCCGCGGCGGCCAGGGCCAGCGCGCCCCCCGCCTTGGACGCGGCGGCACGCAGGGCGGCCCCCACCTCGTCCACGTCGTGCCGTTCCGAGCGGTAGCGCACGCCGAACTGGATGCCGAAATCCGCCCCCAGCCCCACGAACAGCACGGCGAAGGCGACCGAGATCAGGTTGAACGCGCCCACCGTCAGCAGCCCCACTGCCGCGGTGAGCGCCAGGCCCGCGATCAGGTTCAGCACCACGGCCAGCACGATCCGCCCCGATCGCAGCGCTAGCCACAGGATCAGCAGCACCGCCACCGCCGTGCCGATGCCGTTCAGCGTGGCGCCGCTGGACAGGGTGGCGAACTGCTCGTCGTTCACCGGGGCCTCACCGGTCAGAAGCAGCGTGGCGCCGTCCCCGGGGCCGATGCGGGCGTCGGTGGCGGCCTGGCGGATCGCATCGCTGGAGCGCTTGCCGGGTTGCAGGGCGGCGAAGTCCAGCACGGGCTCGATTGGCAGGAGCTGGCGCAGGTCGGACGGCGCCGGGTCCTGCCCGCGCAGCAGCGTCTGCCAGGAGAAGGCGGCGTAACGGCCGGCGAAGGCTGCCTCCAACGTGTCGGCCAGCAGGGCACTGGCGCGGTCGGGCGCGTGCGGGCCCATGCGGGCGGACCCCGCCAGCGCCTGCATGGCACCCCGCAACGTCGGGTCGGCGGCGAGTTCGGCCAAGAGCGGCCGGGCCTGCTGCAGCTGCGCCGTGACCTGCTCCACCTGCGCCGTGGGCGGGAACAGCAGGCCCGAGCGGGCAGCGAACGCCCCACCCTGCGGCTGCTCGACGGATGTCACCGCACCGGTTTGGGATCGCAGCGCCGCGACGAGCCGGCTGGCCGCATCCCCGGCCAGTTCCGGCGTGGGTGCCTGGATGTCGGCGACCACCTTCCTGGTCGGGAAAGCGGCCTCATAGGCGTGCTCACGCTGCACCCAGGGCAGCGAGGCGGGCATCAGCCGGTCGGTGTTGGTGTCGATCCGGAAGTGCGTCGCGGCATAGACGCCGGCAGCGGCCGTGAGCAGGGCCGTCACGAGGATCACGGGCCAGGCGAACCGCACGCAGGCACTGGTCAGGCTTGTGGCAAGGGAGCGGCGCATGTGGCGTTGGGTCACCAGGTCGAGGGGCAGAGGTTCTTACAAACGGGCCAACAAAGGAGGCGTTCCCGATCACCGCAACGCGACCGCCCCAGAGCGCCACGAAACGCCGGGGCATGGGGCCCGTTCAGCGGACACGGCGGCACACGGAAGGTTGGGCGACATGAAAGCGTTGGCATGGCACGGCAAGGGCGACATCCGGTGCGACACGGTGCCGGACCCGAAAATTGAGCATCCGCGAGACGCCATCATCCGGATGACCGCCTGCGCGATCTGCGGCTCGGACCTGCATCTGCTGGACGGCGTGATCCCGACGATGAAGGGCGGGGATATCGTCGGCCATGAATGCATGGGCGAGGTGGTCGAGGTCGGGTCCGAGAACAAGAAGCTGAAGATCGGCGACCGGGTGGTTGTGCCGTTCACCATCTCCTGCGGCGAGTGCTTCTTCTGCAAGCGCGGCTACTTCTCCGGCTGCGAGCGGTCCAACCCGAACGCGAAGATGGCGGCCGAACTGTGGGGCCACTCGCCGGCGGGGCTGTTCGGCTACTCCCACCTGCTGGGCGGCTACCCGGGCGGGCAGGCGGAATACCTGCGGGTGCCGTTCGCCGATGTCGGGCCGATCAAGGTGCCGGAGGGGCTGAGCGACGACCAGGTGCTGTTCCTGTCGGACATCTTCCCGACGGGCTACATGGGTGCCGATTTCTGCGAGATCAAAGGCGGCGAGACCATCGCCGTGTTCGGCTGCGGCCCGGTGGCCCAATTCTCTATCCGTAGCGCCTTCCTGCTGGGGGCGGAGCGGGTGATCGCGATCGACACCGTGCCGGAGCGGCTGCGCATGGCGGAGGCGGCGGGCGCCATCACGATCGACTTCATGAAGGAGGATGTGTACGACCGCATCCAGGAGCTGACGCACGGCCGCGGCGCCGATGCCTGCATCGATGCCGTGGGCACCGAGCCGCATACCTCCGCCAGCTTCGACTCCATGCTGGACCGGGCGAAGGTGATGGTCGGCGCGGGGACGGACCGGCCGCACGTGCTGCGTCAGGCGATCAACAACACGCGCAACTTCGGCATCGTCAGCATCATCGGCGTCTATGGCGGCTTCGTGGACAAGGTGCCGATGGGCAGCGCCATCAACCGCGGGCTCACGTTCAAGATGGCGCAGACGCCGGTGCAGCATTACTTGCCGAGCCTGATGAGGCGCATCGAGAACGGCGAAATCGACCCGTCTTTCGTCATCACGCACAAGGGCAAGCTCGCCGACGGGCCCGATCTGTACAAGACGTTCCGCGACAAGCAGGACGGCTGCATCAAGGTCGTGCTCACCCCGTAGACCACCGTCTTTCCGCCCTCTCCCATCTGGGAGAGGACGGGGCGAGGATGCGTGGGGATCCCGACTATGCTGGATGGCAGGTGCGTGGCGGCCATCACCCTTTGAGGGCGGGAGAAGGAGCCGTGCCCTTCTTGGCCAAGCTGCGCCGGTAGTCCCGCTGCCGTTTTTGCAGCCCGGGGGACGGGCCGAGCAGGCGGGCGATGGCGTCATGCACCCGGGCGACTTCGGCGACGTGGGCCGTCGCGCTCAGGCGGGCGGTGACGCTCGAACCATGGCGTCGGTGGTGGTTGAGCGGGCGGGCGACGTAAACCACCTGCGCGCCCGGCCGGGCCAACACCTCGGCATACACGCGCCAGTCACCAGCGACGCGAAGTTTGCGCCACTCCGCCTCACAACGGCGCAGCGCGACGAGCAAGTCCGCCCGGCGCCAGAGCACGGCGCTTGCGTTGAGGATCAGGTTGCGTTCCGAAAGGTGCTCGCGCAGGAACGCACGGCCGTCGAACACGGCGTCCGCGGCCAGCACGCCGGGGCCGTAATATGCCTTGTGGTCCGGCCAGAGTGTCACGCCGGACTCGTCGATGGCGCGGCTGTCGGTGAAGGCGAACGCCGCGTCCGGCGCGTGCGCCAGGGAGGCGGCGAGGGCGGACAGTAAATCCGGCTCGGCGCCGTCATCGGCTTCGGCGATCCACAGCCACTCGCCCTCAGCCAGCTCGGCCGCACGCAGCCATTGCGCGAACACCGAGCCGGACCGGGCCTGAGCCCGCTCCACACGCAGCTGGCGCCCCCACCCGGCGGCGACCCGTTCGGCCACCGCCACCGTGTCGTCCAGCGAGGCGTCGTCCAGCAGCAGCACCTCGTGCACGGGATAGGATTGCGCGAACACCGAGGCCAGCCGGGCCGGCATGAAGCGCGCGTAGTCGCAACCGGGCACCACCACGGAGACGGTGCGCAAATGGGGCCGGGCAAGCGCCAGCAAGGCGGCGCTATACGCCTCGAAGCGGAACGCATGGCGGGAGCGGGCGGCCAACGCGACCCGGGGCTCACCCGTGCCGTCCGCGGCGAGGCGCAGGGCGGCCTGTGCCATCCCGGCCGCGTCCCCCAGCGGCACGCTGCAGCCGCCACCATGGCGGGCGAGCAGCCCGGGCAGCCCCCCGGCCTCCTCGAACGCCACCACCGGGGTCCCGGCCGCCAGCGCCTCCAGCGCCACCGAGGGCAGCGGGTCCTCCCGCGAGGTCAGCACGAGAATGTCCGCCGCGCCGAGCAGCGCCCTGGCATCGTCACGGTGGCCGAGGCAGCGGAACGTGCCGGTCGCCTCCGCCATCGCGATCTCGGTGCCAAGATAGGCATGCGTCGCCGGGTCGATGCCGCCGGCCCAGGCGAAATGCACCGGCTGCCCGGACGCGCGGGCCGCCCGCCATACCTGGAGGAACAGGTCGAAGCCCTTGCGCAGGTCGGCGTAGCCCATGCCCAACGCCAGCACGGCTTCCGGTGGCACATGCAGCGCCGCCCGGACGGCATCGCGCGCCATCTCGTCGGGCGGCGCTGCCAGTTCGATCCCCTGTGCCAGCACGGCGACCCGACCCGGGACCACCAACACCGCCTCCAGGCACCGGTCCCGCACCAAGGCGGCCGGGAACACGACGGTGTCGGCAAGCGCCATCGCGTCGCGCAGCGGGCCGGCTAGCCCCTTCTCGTGCAGCAGCCGCGGCAGTTCGTGCACCAGCAGCACCGAGGGC
>CAXSEK010000286.1:0-4662 GCA_964235625.1 uncultured Acetobacteraceae bacterium | reverse complement strand
TGTGGCCGCGGCGCTGCGCCTCCAGCATCAAGGCGAACGTCGAATCCGCGTCCACGTTGACGGACTCGATCGGGTCCATCTGCACGGCAACCTTCAGCGTACGGCTCATTCGGCGTGCGTCCTCAATAGCATATGGCGCGAAAACCTAGCAGATCGCGACGCGGAGGGAACGGGTCGCCCTCAACGCCGTTGGGGACGCACGGTAATCACAACACGAGGACGACGCTATGAGACTGACCCTTGCGGCCGCGGCATTGATCGCGGCGAGCGGAGTGGCCTTGGCTCAAGGCACGGCGCCGAACGGCAACGGCACTGGCATGACGAGCACCCCCGCACCCAACACAACCGCGCCAGTTGCCGGCGCGCCGGGCGTGATGGCACCCAATACCGCAGCGGGCGCACAGACGCCGGGCGCCACGGTGAACACCACCACGCAAAGCACCACGCGCAGCCCAAGTGCTGTGCAGACCGCCAACACCACGCACCGCACCGGGGCTGCCCCCGTCCCAGGGCGCAACAGCTTCACCATGCGGCAGGCGGCCGGCCGTATCGCGAAGGCGGGCTACACCGGCGTCACGGGGCTCAAGAAGGATGGCCAGGGCATCTGGCGTGGCCAGGCGCAGAAGGACGGCAACCCGACCTCGGTCTCGCTCGACTACCAAGGCAACGTCACCGCCCAATAAGCCAACCCAAAGAAGGATCCGCATCATGCGCACCATCGCTCATCTTTATGACACCTACGACATCGCCCAGCGCGTCGTGAACGAGCTTGAGGCCGCCGGTTTCTCGCACGACCACGTCAGCATCGTCGCGAACGAGCACACGACGACCAATTCCGGCCCCAATGCCACCACGGGCACGATGGTGAACGATGCCTCGGTCCCAGGGACGACGGCGCCGGTCGCCGACCCGGCGACCGGAGCCGGGACGGGTGCCTCGATCGGCACCATCATCGGCGGTGGCGCCGGGCTGCTGGCCGGCATCGGCGCGCTCGCCATTCCCGGTGTGGGCCCGGTGATCGCCGCCGGCTGGCTGGTTGCGACGCTCACCGGCGCCGGGGCGGGCGCCGCGGCGGGCGGTCTTCTCGGCTCCCTGACCGGGGCCGGCGTGCCCGAGGAGCACGCCCATGTCTACGCCGAGGGTGTGCGCCGCGGCAGCACGCTCGTCACCGTCCGGGCCGACGAGGCGAAGGCCGGCGAGGCCGAGTCGATCATGAACCGCTACACCCCGGTCGACATCGCCAAGCGCGGCGCCGACTACCGGGCCGGCGGCGAGTGGCAGCGGTTCGATGAGACCCGCGGCACGATGACGCCAGAGGAACTCGCCGCAGAGCGGAGCCGGATGGCAACGCCGGGCAGCGTGGTCTAAGGCACAGCCGGGGATGGCCCGCCGCACGGGTGGATTGTCTCCGGAGGCATCGGTGCTACACCACCGGCATCTCTGGAGGCACCGCGAATGTCCGTGACGGCGCAGGCCATCCCCATCCTGTCCGACAACTATGCCTGGCTGCTGCGTGATGAGGCGACCGGCTTCACCGCGATCGTCGACCCAGCGGAGGAAGCGCAGGTCGTGGCGGCAATCCAGGCCGCCGGCGGGCGTCTAGACACGATTCTGCTGACCCATCACCATGACGACCACATCGCCGCCGTCGCGCCGATCCGCGCCCGGTATGGTGCGAAGGTGATCGGGGCGCAGGCTGACGCCCACCGCCTGCCCAAGTTGGATACCGCGGTGAAGGAGGGGGACACGATCCCGTTCGGCGACGGCTCCGCTCAGGTCATCGACACGCCGGGGCATACGGTCGGCCACATCGCCTACTTCATCCAGCCCGGTGCCGTGCTGCTAGCCGGCGACACCCTGTTCAGTCTCGGCTGCGGCCGGTTGCTGGAGGGCACGGCTGCTGACATGTTCGGCAGCTTGCAAAAACTCGCCGCCCTGCCCGGGGATGCGCTGGTGTGTTGCGGCCATGAATACACGCAGAGCAACGCGCGTTTCGCCGTAACGGAGGAGCCGGATAACGCCGCCCTTCAGGCCCGTGCGTCCGAGGTGGATCGCTTGCGCGCGCGCGGGCAGGCGACCGTGCCGACCCGGCTAGCCGACGAACTGGTGCAGAACCCCTTCCTTCACGCCCAGGATGCCATCAGCCTCGGCGCCATCCGTACCCGCAAGGATCGTTTCCGGTGAAGCTGTTCAGCGCCCCAGCCAGCCCGTTCGCTCGCAAGGTCCTCACCTGTGCCATCGCTCGCGGGATCGACGGCCAGATCACGGTCGAACCGGTTTCGGGCGAGACAGCTTCGTTGGTCGCCGTGAACCCACTCGGCAAGCTGCCCTGCCTGGTGACCGACGACGGCTTGGCGCTGTTCGACAGCCGGGTGATCTGCGAGTTCCTGGACACGGTAGGCAACGTGTTCCCGATGTTTACCGAACATGGCGCGCGGTTCCGGGCCCTGCGTTTACAGGCCCTCGGCGACGGCATCTCCGACGCGGCCGTGCTGTCCCGCGGTGAGGGCAGCCGCGCCAGTGAACCTGACCGCGACAAGGTCATCGCCGTGCAACGCACCAAGGTCACCCGCTCGCTCGACGTGCTCGAGGCCGATCTGCCCGGCACGCATGTCGACATCGGCAGCCTCGCCGTCGCCTGCGCGCTCGGCTACCTGGATTTCCGCTTTGCTACCCAACCCTGGCGCGACGGCAGACCGAAGTTGACCGCCTGGTACGAGACGATGATGAAGCACCCCTGCCTGGAACAAACCCAGCCGGCCTGAAGAAAAGGCTACCCCCCTTCGTCACGTGCAACTCCCTCTCCCGTGAAGGACGGGAGAGGGAGTTGGCAAGCGGAACGCTACCCGATCGGCAGCAACAGCCGACTCCGGTTCACCCGATCCATTGCCCCCCAAGCATACTTGTAAGCCTCGCCTCCCCGCAGGAAGTGCAGGTTCTGTATTCCCTCCGCCGCCGCCCGTTCGATGACGGCGCCCAGCAACAGCGTCCCCGGGCTTGCAGCCGCTTCCGACGCCTCGAACCCGCTCAGGTAGAAATACAGCCCGTCCGGTGCCGTTAGCGTGTGGTAGACCGCGGCCACCCTGCCCCTGATCCGCAGCATCTGCATTCGCAGCAGCCCCGAAGCAGCGAGCCGGGGCACCGCCGCATCATGGAACGCCAGCACCGCCGGGTCTGCCAACACGCCGCTTGGCTGGCCAAGCGCGGTCCAGCGGACCTGGTGCATGCCGGCCAGCAACCGCCAACCCTCGGCCGCGTCCTCGGCCAGGTCCGCACTCCATCCGCCGGCCCGCTCAGCGCGGTGACGGGATTGCCGCAGGTTGCGCAACTGGCCAGCCGGCACCGGGTCGCCCACGCGCAGCACGGGGCAGGGCACGTCCGCCAGCGCGACCTCCCGCCAGTCCGGCTTCAACCCGGCCGCAAGCAGCGCCGCACCCGGCGGCAGGTCGGGCAGGGTGCAGGACGTGATGCCATCCGCCTCCGCCCGGGCGAGCGCCGCCTGCAGCAGCGCCGTTGCTGCCCCGGGCGGGGCCGCCGGGTCGATTAACGCATCACAGTAATCGGTCAGGCCGACACCGATCGGCAACAGCTTTCGCTCTTCCCCCTCGTCCAGCACATACAACGGCAGCAGCCCGACCAGCCTCCCCGCGACTCGCAGCACCGCCAGCCGCGGCTGGCCAGTACCGAACGCGCCCCACCACGGCAGCAGCCACGCCGTCGATTGGAACGGTGGCCGGCCGGCGCGCTGCCACAGCGCGTCCCACTCGGGCACCAGCGCCTGGAGCGCGGCCTCAGTATCAAGGACGGTCATCCCGCCAGCCGCGCATAGGCGGCGAAGTACCCGGCGATCATTGCCGCCTCGTCGAAGCGGGCGCACGCCACCTGCCGGCAGGTGGCGGGGTCGATCTTCCCGGCCCGGCCGATCGCGTCGGCCATCTCCGCCATCGAGCCGACCAGGAACCCCGTCCGGCCCTGCTCCACCAGGTCCGCCAGCGCGCCGGAGGGGAACGCGATCACCGGCGTGCCGCACGCCAGCGCCTCCATCGCGACCAGCGAACTCGTCTCCGGCGCGGTGCTCGGCACCAGCAGGCAACGCGCCCCCGCCAGCAGCCGGCGCTTGCGGACGAAGCCGAGCGGGCCGAGGAAGCGGCGCCTCCTATCCAGCAACGGCGCCACCTCGGCGTCGAAATACCTCTCGTGCGCCGCATAGCCGAACACCGCCCCGCCGATCAGCAGTCCAATCCCCGCAAGGTGCGCCGCCTGCAATGCCGTGTGCTGGCCCTTCTCCGGACAGATGCGCCCGAGCGTCACCGCGTAGCCGCGCCGCCCGTGCCGAACCGCGCCATAGGCGGCCGTATCGACACCGTTACCGATCGGCGGTAGCAGCCGGGCGGTGTGCCGCACCGCCTCCAGCGCCCGGTGCTGAGTCGCGGACACGCAGTGCAGCCAGGTGCCCGGCCGCTCCGGGTCGAGTGCCGCCGCGGCATACCACGCGGGCGGCAGATGCAGCGTGGCCAAAACAGGTGGCCCGGGCGGTGGCAGGTAGGCGTCGAAATCGATGCCGTGAAGGTGCACAATGTCCGCCTGCGTGGTAGCCAGCACATGCCGCACCGCCGCGTGCGCCGCCGCCCGTGCTGCCGCGTCGATCGGCCCGCGCGCGGC
>CAXSEK010000285.1:0-4665 GCA_964235625.1 uncultured Acetobacteraceae bacterium | reverse complement strand
TCCATGGCGGACTGCTGAACCGCCGCACCGGCACCGTGCACGCGGTGGACGACGTGAGCTTCCTCGTGCGCAAGGGGGAGACGCTCGGCATCGTGGGGGAGAGCGGCTGCGGCAAGTCCACCACCGCCCGGCTGCTGATGCACCTGATCCAGCCCGACGCCGGCACGCTGATCTTCGACGGGGAGGAGGTGGCGGCGCACCGCGGCATCTCCGTCGCCGCCATGCGCCGGCAGATGCAGATGGTGTTCCAGGACAGCTACTCCTCGCTCAACCCGCGCATGACGATGGTGGAAAGCATCGCCTACGCCCCCACCATGCATGGTACGCCGAAGCGGGAAGCGACGCTGCAGGCCGAGCGGTTGCTGAACCAGGTGGGGCTGAACCCGGCGCAGCACGCCAGGCGCTACCCGCACGAGATGTCCGGAGGGCAGCGCCAACGCGTCAACATCGCCCGCGCCTTGGCGCTGCAGCCGCGGCTGGTGATCCTGGACGAGGCGGTCTCGGCACTCGACAAGTCGGTCGAGGCGCAGGTGCTGAACTTGCTGGGCGAATTGAAGCGTCGGTTCGACCTCACCTACATCTTCATCAGCCACGACCTCAACGTCGTGGAATACGTGAGCGACCGGGTGATGGTGATGTACCTGGGCCAGGTGGTGGAGCTGGGTCCGGTGGAGAGCCTGTACCGCCACCCGCGCCACCCCTACACACGGGCGTTGCTCGCCTCGAAGCCGACGATGGATCCGGATGACCGCACGACGGAGATGCCGCTGACCGGGGATCCGCCGAACCCGATCGACCCGCCCTCCGGCTGCCGGTTCCGCACGCGGTGCAGCTTCGCGCAGGCGGCATGCGCGGTGGCCATCCCGCCGCTGGCCATGGCGATGGGCGGGGACGCGCCGCCCGACCACCGCGTGGCCTGCATCGTACCCGAGGCACAGGCGGCCAGGCTGCATGGCTGAGCCGCTGATGCAGGTCACCGACCTTTCGGTCAGCTTCCCGTCTCATGGCGGCCGGGTCCACGCCGTGAGCGGCATCTCCTACACGCTGCAGCGGGGGGAGACGCTGACCATCCTGGGCGAATCCGGCTCGGGGAAGAGCGTCGGGCTGAAGGCGCTGATGGGGCTGCTGCCGGACTACGCCACGGTGGGCGGCAGCGTGCGGCTGGACGGGAAGGATATCCTGACGTTGCCGCCCAAGCAGCTCGCCAAGCTGCGCGGCGGGGCCGTATCGATGATCTTCCAGGAGCCGATGGCGGCACTCGACCCGGTCTACACCATCGGCGAGCAGATCAGCGAGACCATCGTCAAGCACGAGGGCGTGGACCGGCGCCGGGCCCGCAAGCGCGCGCTGGAGATGCTGGAGCATGTGCGCATCCCCTCCGCCGCGCGGCGGATGGAGAACTTCCCGCACGAGATGTCGGGCGGCATGCGGCAGCGGGCGATGATCGCGCTGGCGCTGTCCTGCTCGCCGAGCGTGCTGCTGGCCGACGAGCCGACAACGGCGCTGGACGTGACGGTGCAGATCCAGATCCTGGTGCTGTTGCGCCAGTTGCAGCAGGAATTAGGAATGGCGGTGGTGTTCGTGACCCACGACGTGGGTGTGGCAGCGGAAATCTCGGACCGGGTGGCGGTGATGTACGCCGGACGGTTCGTGGAGACGGGCACGGTGCGGGACGTGCTGCGCGAGCCGCGCCATCCCTATACGGCCGGGCTGCTGGATTCGACCGTGCAGGGGGCGATGCGGGGCACCCCGCTCAACACGATCGCGGGCAGCCCGCCGAGCCTGGCGCATCTGCCGCCGGGCTGCGCGTTCACGCCGCGCTGCCGGTTCGCGGTGAGCCAATGCCGGGTCGATCCGCCGGTGTTGCGGCCGAAGCCTGGGATTGCGGTTCGGTGTGTTAACGATATGCCAGTGCGTGACTTGCCTGATCTCGGGGCGCTGCCCCGAACCCCGCAAGAGGACAGTCGTCCTCTTGACACCTGGTGACAGGGGTGAAGGGGACGACTGTCCCCTTCCGGGGAGCGGGGCAGAGCCCCACAGCTTTTCTTGAGGAGTTTCCTATGACGGACGAAGAGTTCACCGCCTGCATGAGCCGCAGCGGACTACCCCTAACCCCCGAGACCCTCGCCGAGATCCGCAAGGCAAGCCGCATCATGGAGGCCATGGTCGCGCGCGTGACGCGGGACAAGCCGCGTGAGGCAGAGCCCGGTTTGGTGTTCCAGCCGGAGCAACGCCCATGACCGCGCAACTCACCATCGCCGAGGCGTCCCGCCAGATCGCCGCCGGGACGCTCTCCCCGGTGGAGCTGACCAAGGATTGCCTCGCCCGCATCCACGCCGCCGACGACCGGCTGCACAGCTTCCTGCTGGTGACGGAGGAGCGCGCGTTGGCGGATGCAAGTGCGTCGGAAGCCCGCTGGAAGCGCGGCGAGGGCCGCGGCAAGCTCGACGGCATCCCGATCGCGCACAAGGACATCTACAACACCGCCGGCATCCGCACGACGGCGCATTCCCGCCTGCTTGAAGACAACGTGCCGACCGAGGACGCGGTGAGCGTCGCCAAACTGGCGGTGGCGGGTACGGTGATGCTGGGCAAGCTGGCGACGCACGAGTTCGCCATGGGCGGCCCCTCCTTCGACGTGCCCTGGCCGCCGGCGCGCAACCCGTGGAACCCGGACCACTTCACCGCCGGCAGCAGCAGCGGCACCGGTGCGGCGGTCGCGGCCGGCTTCATCCTGGGTGGCACCGGCTCGGACACCGGTGGCTCCATCCGCGGCCCCGCGGCGTTGTGCGGGATCGCCGGAATCAAGCCGACCTACGGGCTGGTCAGCCGGCGCGGCATCCTGCCATTGTCCTTCACGCTGGATCACGCCGGCCCGCTGGCCTGGACGTCGGCGGACTGCGCCCTGCTGCTGCAGGCGATGGCCGGTCATGACGCGTCCGACCCGGCGAGCGCCGACCGCCCCGTGCCGGACTTCACCGCCGGCATCGCGGACGGCATCAAGGGCCTGCGCGTGGGCGTCCTCAGCCATTTCCATGAGACCGACAACCCCGCCAGCCCGGCTACCCTGTCCGGCATCGAGACCGGGCTGGAGGTGTTGCGCGGCCTTGGCGCCACCGTGAAGCCGGTCACGCTGTCGCCGATGCAGGAGTATCACTCCTGCGGCTTCCTGATCCTGACGGTGGAGGCCTACGCGATCCACGAGCCCTGGCTGCGCACCCGGTTCTACGACTACGGCGAGCTGTTCCGCGACCGCATCGCCTTGGGCGCCTTGGTGAGCGGGCCGCATTACGTGCAGGCGCTGCGCCGGCGGCGCGAACTGTGCCTGGAGATGGCGGCGGCGATGGCCGATGTGGACGTGCTGGTGACGGCGTCCCAGCCGGCCGAGGCGCCGCCGATTGCCGCGGTGCCGAAGTGGACAAATTTGGAGAAACCGAACTTCACCATCCCGTTCAACGTCACCGGCTACCCGGCCATCTCGGTGTGCAGCGGCTTCGGCGACGGCGGGCTGCCGGTATCGATCCAGATCGTCGCCAAGCCGTTCTGCGAACCCCTGCTGTTCCGCGTCGCCCACGCTTTCGAGACGGCGACCGTGTGGCGGGCGCAGCGGCCGGCGATGGCATGGCAGACGGAGGCGGCAGCATGACCGCCGACGCAGTGTCGCTCCGGCTGGCGGAGCTCGGGCTGCGGATGCCGGCCGCGGAGATGCCGGCGTTCACCGCGCTGGTCGCGGACATGCACGCCGCCGCGGCAGTTGCCCGGCGCCCGCTGCCCTATGCGTGCGAACCGGCCGCCACCTTCGCGCTGCCCTTCTCAGCGGGACCAAGCCTATGACCGAAACCGCAGATGTCGTCGTTATCGGCCTGGGTGCGGTCGGCAGCGCGACGCTGCACCGCCTCGCCCTCGGCGGCGTGCGGGCGATTGGCATCGACCGGTTCGACCCGCCGCACGACCGCGGCTCCACCCATGGCGAGACCCGCCTCACCCGGCTGTCGGTCGCGGAAGGCACCGCCTACGTGCCGCTGGCCCGCCGCTCCCACGCGATCTGGCGCGAGCTGGAAGCCGAAACCGGGGAGACGCTGTTCACGCAGATCGGCATGCTGGTGATCGGCGAGGGGGACGGCGCGCCCAGCCATGGCCAGGCCGGCTTCCTGGGCAGCACCCTGGCCATCGCCGTCAGCCACGCGATCCCGCACGAGCTGCTGGACAGCACGGACATCCGGCGGCGCTATCCGCAGTTCCTGGTGCGGGATGAGGAACGCGGCTTCTTCGAGCCCAGCGCCGGCGTGCTGTTCCCGGAGCGGTGCGTCGCCGTGCAAGTGCGGCTTGCCCGTGAACTGGGCGCGGTGGTGCGGACGGGGGAGGCGGTCACCTCCATCACGCCGTCCGGCACCGGTGTCGCCGTGGTGACGGACAAGGGGCGCATCGAAGCGGGCCGCGTGGTGCTGGCGGCTGGCGCCTGGTTGCCGGGCCTGGCGGGCGGGGCAGTGCCGAAGGTGACCAGCGTGGAGCGCCAGACCCTGCTGTGGTTCGACCCCGACGAGCCGGCGCTCTATGACCCGGCGCACTGCCCCGTGTTCATCTGGATGCACGGCGCGCTCGAGGAGGATTACCTCTACGGCTTCCCGATGCTACCCGGCACGACCGGGGTGAAGGCCGCCAGCG
>CAXSEK010000284.1:0-4686 GCA_964235625.1 uncultured Acetobacteraceae bacterium | reverse complement strand
ATCGTCGCGGGACAGTTGGCGGCCCGGCTTACGGTATGGCAGGTTGTGGGACGGGCAGGGGGATACTGCGGATGCGTAATTGGTTTGCGACGGTGTTCGGCTTCGGGGCAGCCTGCGTCGCCGGGTCGGCAATGGCTCAAACCCAGCCGCACACGTTGCAGGAAGCGTTGGCCGCAGCCTATAGTTCCAACCCAACCCTACTCGCGGCTCGGGCGGCCTTGCGCGCTGTGGATGAGACCGTCCCGCAGGCTTTGGCCGGCTGGCGCCCGACCGTGGTGTTCCAGGGCTCCTATGGCGGCGCGGTCGGCACGGACCAGCCTGAGTCGGGGAGCCCGAAGCTCCGCACCAACCGCCAGCCGCTGAACCTCACCGCGCAGGTCACCCAGCCGATTTATACGGGCGGCCGGACGGAAGCCCAGACCCACTCCGCGGAGAACCGCGTGCTGAGCCAGCGCGGGCGCTTGATCGCCACCGAGGAGTTGGTGTTCACCAACGTCATCGCCGACTTCACCAACGTGATCCAGGCGGAGCAGCTGCTCCAGCTGGACATCAACCAGGAGCAGGTGCTCACCCGCCAGCTGCAGGCGACCAACGACCGGTTCCGCGTCGGTGAGATTACCCGGACGGACGTGGCCCAGGCCGAGGCGGCGCTCGCCGGTGCTCGGTCCACGCGGCAGACCGCCGAGGGCACTGTGCAGACCGCCCGCGCCGCCTTCCAGCGCGACGTCGGCTTCCTGCCGGACCGGCTGGTGGCGCCGCAGCCGCTCGCCTTGCCGGTGAAGAGCGCGGCCGAGGCATCCCGGATCGCCGCGGCCAACAACCCGACGCTGATCTACACCATGTTCGACGCCGCCGCCTCCAAGGATGCCGTGGACACCGCCTTCTCCGCCCTCTTGCCCACGTTGAGCGCGGTCGGCCAGGCATTCCGCCAGGATAACTCGACGTTCACCGCGTCCCGGTCGCTGGGTGCCCAGGCAACGCTGAACGTGACGGTGCCGATCTATCAGGGCGGCGCCGAATACGCCGCCGTCCGCGCGGCGCGGCAGACCGAGCAGCAATCCCGCAAGACGGTGGACGACACACGGCGCCAGGTGATCCAGGCCGCGCTGACCTCCTGGGAGACGCTGGTGGCCGCCCGTGCGGCCATCGACAGCACCCGCGCTCAGGTCCGCGCCAACGAGATCGCGCTCGAGGGCACGCAGCGCGAGGCGATCGTCGGCAGCCGCACCACGCTGGACGTGTTGAACGCGGAGCAGACGCTGCTGCAATCCCGCTCCCAGCTGATCCAGAACCTGGCCCAGCTGATCACCTCCTCCTACGGCGTCGCCTCCGCCCTCGGGCGGCTGACGGCGAAGGACCTGAACCTGAACGTGCCGCTCTATGACGACACGGCCTATTACGTGGCTGTCCACGACCGTCTGTTCGGCACCGGGGACTACGAAGTAAGCCAGCCTGGCCGATAGACGGTGAGTGGAACGTTGCCACCCCAGAGCGGGTCGCCGGCCGGTGCTGCCGGTGCCGATCCGTCGATGGAGGACATCCTTGCCTCAATCCGCCGTATCTTGAACGAGGACGAAGTGGCCCCCGCCAGCCCGAACGCCGTTGCGGCACACGACCCCGCCACCGTCATGGAGCAACCCAATGCCGGTGGTTCGGGCGGCGGCGAGGATGACGGCGTGCTCGTCCTGGATGAGGCAATGCTGGTCACCCCGCCCCCACCCCCGGCCCCGGCGGCGCCCGCAGTGGTCCCGGTGCCCGCCCTGCCGCAAGCCGAGCCGGCAGCGGACGGCCTGCTGGCCCCCGAGAGCGCGGCAGCCGCGGCCTCCTCGGTCGGGGCATTGCTGCGCACCATCTCGCAGGAGCGGGGCAGCCCGGTCTATCGTGGCGGGCCCACCATCGAGGACCTGGTCCGCGAGGAGATCCGGCCGCTGCTGAAAGTCTGGCTGGACCAGCATCTGCCGCCGATGGTGGAGCGGCTGGTGCGCCAGGAGATCGAGCGCGTAACAGGCCGCGCCACCCCTTGAACCAGGGGTAAAAGGGGACGTCACCCTTGCAAGGGTCGGCCCCTGCCGGGGGTAAGGCAGAAGCCAGCCTCCTCTGCCACCCCCGCGAGAACCGCCCCATGCTGGACAAATCCTTCACCCCCGCTGCCGCAGAAGCCGCCCTCTATCAGGCCTGGGAGGAAAGCCATGCCTTCGCCGCCCAGCCCGGCAGCGACGCCGCCCCTTTCACCATCATGATCCCACCGCCCAACGTGACGGGCAGCCTGCATGTCGGCCACGCGCTGACCATGACGCTACAGGACACGCTGATCCGCTGGCGCCGCATGCAGGGGCGGGACGCGCTCTGGCAGCCCGGCACCGACCATGCCGGGATCGCGACCCAGATGGTGGTGGAGCGCCAGCTGGCCGCCGTCGGGTCCACCCGGCAGGCGATCGGGCGCGACGCGTTCGTGGAGCGTGTCTGGGCGTGGAAGGCGGAGTCGGGCGGCGGCATCAGCCAGCAACTGCGCCGGCTCGGCTCCTCGCTGGACTGGCAGCGCGAACGCTTCACCATGGATCCCGGCCTGTCGGACGCGGTGCGCGAGGTGTTCGTCACCCTCTACCGTCAGGGACTGATCTACCGCGACAAGCGCCTGGTGAACTGGGATCCGAAGTTCCAGTCGGCGATCTCCGACCTCGAGGTGGAGGCGCGCGAGGTGAAGGGCCATCTCTGGCACATCCGCTACCCGGTCGAGGGCACCGACCAATGGATCACCGTGGCCACCACCCGGCCCGAGACCATGCTGGGTGACACCGCCATCGCCGTGCATCCGCAGGACGAGCGCTACACCGCCATCATCGGCCGCCACGTCATCGTACCGCTGACCGGACGGCGTATCCCGATCGTGGCCGACGAGTATTCGGACCCGGAGAAGGGTACCGGCGCCGTCAAGATCACGCCCGCGCACGACTTCAACGATTTTGAGGTCGGCCGCCGCCACACCCTCGCCATGCCGTCGGTGCTGGACCGCGAGGCGCGGATCACCTTGGCAGAAATCACGCTGGAGACCGTGCCCGGCATCGCCGGCCCTGCCTGGACCAAAACCCTTGCCGGGCTGGACCGCTACGAGGCCCGCAAACGCATCGTAGCCGAGTTGGATCGGTTGGAGCTGCTGGTGGAAACCGAGCCGCACACCCACCAGGTCCCGCACGGCGACCGGTCGGACGTGCCGATCGAGCCGTTGCTGACCGTGCAGTGGTATTGCGACGCCGCCATCCTGGCCGCCCCCGCCATCGCCGCCGTGGAGAGCGGGCGGACGGTGTTCCAACCCAAGCAGTGGGAGAACACCTTCTTCGCCTGGCTACGGGACATCCAGCCCTGGTGCATCAGCCGCCAGCTCTGGTGGGGGCACCGCATCCCCGCCTGGTACGGCCCGGACGGCAAGGTGTTCGTCGGCCACACTGAGGCCGACGCCGGCCAGCAGGCCCGCGACGCCTATGGCCAGGACGAGCCGCTGACCCAGGACGAGGACGTACTCGATACCTGGTTCTCCTCCGCACTGTGGCCGTTCTCCACCCTCGGCTGGCCGGCAGAGACGGCGGACGTGGGGCGCTACTATCCCGGCAACGTGCTGGTGACGGGGTTCGACATCATCTTCTTCTGGGTCGCCCGGATGATGATGATGGGGCTGCACTTCATGGGCGACGTTCCGTTCCGCACCGTGTGCATCCACGGCCTGGTGCGCGACGAGCGCGGCGCCAAGATGAGCAAGTCCAAGGGCAACGTGATCGACCCGCTGGCCATGGTGGACCAGTACGGCGCGGACGCCCTGCGCTTCACCATCTGCGCGCTCACCGGGCCGGGCCGCGACGTGAAGCTGGGCCCGGCCCGCGTCGAGGAATACCGCCGTTTCGTCACCAAGCTATGGAACGCTGCCCGGCTGTGCGAGCTGAACGGCGTGCGCCCCGACCCGGCGTTCGACCCCGCCACCGTGCAGGGCCCGCTCGCCCGCTGGATCCTGGACGCGGCCAATGCCGCCGTGCTGGAGGTGACGGCCGCGCTGGAGGCGTTCCGCTTCGACGAGTATGCGGCCGCCTGCTACCGGTTCACCTGGAACGTGTTCTGCGACTGGTTCCTCGAGTTCGCCAAGCCGAGCCTGGCCACCGACCCCGAACTGCTCGCCACCTGCGCCCACGTGCTGGGCGTGCAGCTGCGCCTGCTGCATCCGGCGATGCCCTTCGTGACGGCGACGCTGTGGGGCGAGTTCGGCTTCGGCGCGGCGGTGGACCTGATCCGCGCGCCCTGGCCGGAGCCGGCGGCGGTGCCTGGTGCCATGGCCGCGCGGGCGGAGCTGGAGTGGCTGGTGCGCCTGGTGGGCGAGGTACGAACCGTTCGCTCGGAGATGAACGTGCCCCCCTCGGTGCTCTCGCCACTGCTGCTGAAAGGTGCGTCGGCGGAGACGATGGCGCGGGCCGGGCGCTGGTCCGAGGCGATCGGCCGGATGGCGCGGGCGAGCGAGGTCCGGACGCTCGACGGCGAGGCGCCGCGCAACAGTGCGCAGATGGGACTGGACGAGGCAACCGTGGTGCTGCCGCTGGAAGGCCTGATCGACCTGGCGGCGGAGCGGGCGCGGCTGGCCAAGGAGTTGGCCCGCGCCCGTGCGGAGGGGGCCAAGGTGGCGTTGAAGCTGGACAACGCCGACTT
>CAXSEK010000283.1:0-4703 GCA_964235625.1 uncultured Acetobacteraceae bacterium | reverse complement strand
TGGGGGCCAGGTCAAGAACGGAAACAGCCTGCATCACGCAACTCCTATCAGTGGCTACGGCCCAGAAAGAAACCCAGGATGGTGCCAGCCGCGCCAGTTATCGCGGCCGTTGCGATGACCGCTTGGATAATCACGCGCGTCGGATCGAGCCGCCAGTCCTGCTGCACCTTTCGCGCCTGAAACGTTTTCAGATCCGTGTCGGCCTGCATTTGCGCCATCCTCAGGTGAATTCGCGCGCTTCGTCGACGTCGCTCAGAGGCATAGCATGTCCACAGGGACAGAGTGGGGGGCTTCTGTTGCCCGGTGCCCCCCGAACCGCGTCTATCGCAACTTACGCTGCGACTGCGAATGCCTCATGATTGTCATTGGCACTTGTAATATAGCCCGATAACGGCGGTACAATGCCGAGCGAAAAATCCGTCTTTACCACGCGTGTCGAGCCTATTTCGTCCCCTTACCCGCCCCCCGAAGGGATTGGTGGAGACGCCGGGTACCGCCCCCGGGTCCACAACGATTATTCCACGAACCGTTTATCGCCGTATCTGGCAAGCCAGCGAAAGGGAATATAGGCGAGGCCGCGGTGGAATGGTAGGGGGTTCCGGTAATCGAGGGCCGGGGTTGGTGAACATGGACCATGAGGCAAGCTGCGTGCCCGGTCTGGGGCGGGCCTAGCAATGGCAGCGCCCCCGGTCGGCGCCCGCATGGCACAGGACCTGCTGCTGGATGCCGAGGCCATCCGGGCCGGCGCGCGCCTGGTCGGTGACCGCAACCCGCTGCACCATGACGAGGCGTTCGCCGCCGCCAGCCGCTTCGGCGAGCTGATTGCCAGCGGTGCCCATACCGCGGCGCTGCTCGCCGGCATCGTCAGCAACGGCTTCGATGCCGCCGCGGATGACGGCCGGCCGGTGGTCGGCGTCGACTACACGGTGAAGTTCTGCGGCCCGGTTCGCGTTGGCCGGCCGATGCGGATGGAGTGGGTGGTCATATCGCACGAGACGCGGCGGTCGGGCGTGATCGCGCGCATGGCCGGCAGCATGGTGGACGCCGTGGACGGCACGCCGGCTCTGACCGCTGAATTGACCGCGCTTTATTTCACGTAGGATACAACAGCCGAGCCTTTGTCTTTGCTAAGTCGGCATCCATTCCGGCTGTGCTGGCAAACCAGGTAAGGCTGCCGGCGTTCTGCGGCTTCCCAGCCTTTGGAGTAGCCGCCATGACCCCGAACCAATACGCGATGCAAGACCCGCTCAAGCAGTATCCGCAGCCCAAGTTCGAGGACCAGCCGCAATCGCCGCCGGGCCTGGGGCGGGACATGGTGCCGAAGCCGGACCATGGCGAAGCGAGCTACCAGGGCTTCGGCCGCCTCGCCGGCCGCCGCGCCCTGATCACCGGCGGCGATAGCGGCATCGGCCGCGCCGTGGCGATTGCCTTCGCCCGCGAGGGGGCGGACCTGGTGATCAACTACCTGCCCGCCGAGGAGGAGGACGCCCAGGACACGCTGCGCATCGTGGCGACCGCCGGATTCAAGGCCGTGGCCCTGCCGGGCGACCTCGAGAGCGAGGTGTTCTGCACCCAATTGGTGGAGAAAACCCGCGAGGCCCTCGGCGGGATCGACATCCTGGTCAACGTCGCCGGCAAGCAGACGGCGGTCGAGGCTATCGCCGACCTCACCACCGAGCAGTTCGAGGCGACGTTCCGGACCAACGTGTATGCCATGTTCTGGCTGTGCAAGGCGGTCCTACCGCACATGCCGCCGGGGGCGACCATCATCAACACGACATCGATCCAGAGCTACAACCCGTCGCCCACGCTGTTGGACTACGCCTCCACCAAGGCGGCGATCACCGCCTTCACCCACGCGCTGGCCAAGCAGGTCGTGGACAAGGGCATCCGCGTCAACGCCGTCGCACCCGGCCCGTTCTGGACGCCACTGCAATCCTCCGGCGGCCAGCCCCGCGCGAAGATCCCGGAGTTCGGGTCGGAAGTGCCGATGAAGCGCCCGGGCCAGCCGGCCGAGGTGGCACCGATCTATGTCCTGCTCGCCTCCCAGGAGTCGAGCTTCGTCACCGGCGAGGTGTATGGCGTAACGGGCGGCAACCCGATCTCGTGACGGCCACCCCCGAAGCGCGGACGGCGGATCGCGACGGCGGCGGCTTCCTGCCGCTCTCGCAATATGCCCTGCTCGGGGACGGCCGCAGCGTGGCGCTGGTGGGGGCAGACGGCTCGGTCGATTGGTGGTGCGTCCCCTCCATGCACGACGACCCTTTGTTCGACAGGCTGCTCGACCCGGCGGAGGGCGGGCGGTTCTCCATCACCCCGGTCGAGGCGTTCACCGTTGAGCGGCACTACCGCGACGACAGCAACGTGCTGGAGCAGGTGTTCACCACCGCCTCGGGCCGCGCCCGGATGACCGATTCGATGAACAGCGGCATGTCCGGCCGGCTACCCTGGAGCGAGATGGCGCGCCGGGTGGAGGGTCTGGACGGCCGCGTCGAGTTCGCGGTCGAGATCGTGGTCGGGCGGCGGCTGAGCCAGGCGACCTCGTGGCGGGAGCCGAGTCTGCACGGCGACGTGCTGCACCTGGACGGGCTGATCACGGCGCTGCGCACCAACGGTTCGGTGCAGCGCGTGCGCGAGGACGACCGGGGGGTCGGCGCCCGCCTGGTCACCGCGCCCGGCGAGCGGAGCGTGCTCGCCTTGCTGGCCGGGTCGGACGCGCCGCTCATCCTTCCGGCGATGGACGCGATCGACCGCCGGATCGACCGCTCGGACCAGGCCTGGAAGGAGTGGTGCGCCAACCTCACCCCGGTTGGACACTACGATGCCGCCGTCCGGCGCAGTGCCCTGGCACTGAAGCTGCTGCTGTTCTCGCCCACGGGGGCCATCGCCGCCGCCGCGACCACCTCGCTGCCGGAGCGGATCGGCGGCACGAAGAACTACGACTACCGCTACGCCTGGACCCGGGACGTCGCCTTCACCATCAAGGCGCTGCTGCGCGTGGGTGCCACGGAGGAGGCCAAGGCCGCGTTCAGCTGGCTGATGCAAACCATCGAGCGCCATGGCGGCCAGATCGCGACCATGTACACGCTGGACGGTGACGAAGTGCCGGACGAGCAGGTGCTCGACCTGCCCGGCTACCGCGGCAGCCAGCCCGTCCTGCGCGGCAACAGGGCGGGCCGGCAACTGCAGCTCGGCACGTTCGGGGATTTGTTCGAGACGGCGGCGCTGTTCGTGGAGGAGGGCCACATCCTCGACCTCGTGACGCGCAAGGTGCTGGCGAGCGAGGCGGACCGGTGCGCGGACATCTGGCGCCAGAAGGACAGCGGCATCTGGGAGCTCGAGGAGGCGGAGCACTACACCGTCTCCAAGATGGGCTGCTGGGCGGCGCTGGACCGGGCCGTGTCGCTCGCCCGGCTCGGGCAGATCGACGCCAGCCGGGTCGAGCGCTGGCAGCGAGAGGCCGGGCACATACGGGATTGGGTGGACGCCGCGTGCTGGTCCGAGGCGAAGCAGGCCTACGTGATGCACGCCGGGTCGGAGCGCCTCGATGCCGCGCTCCTGCTCGCGACCCGCTTCGGGTTCCCTCGGCCGGACCGCCTGGCATCGACCTGCGAGGCCATCAGGCGGGAACTGGCCCAGGGCCCGCACGTGTATCGCTACACGGGGATGAACGCGGAGGAGGGCACGTTCATCGCCTGCGGCTTCTGGCTGGTTGAGGCCTACGCGCTGTTGGGCGACAAGCCCGCGGGGGCGATCCAGATGGACGCCATGCTGGCGGCGTGCGGCGGCAATCTAGGGCTGATGAACGAGCAGTTTGACCCGGCCGATGGCAGCTTCCTCGGCAACGCGCCGCAGGCGCTGAGCCATTTGGCGATGATCCACGCGGCTTGCTCGCTTGCGGAGGTTGGTTGACTGATCCTGCTATCAGCCGGCTGCCGTGCGCATCTGCATGCTCCCTCTCCCTGTTCTGGGAGAAGGCATTCACACATCGATATGACGTAGAAAATCCTCTCCCCTCCCCTTGAGGGAGGACAGACCGGGGACATCGGTCACAAATGTTCGGGGACATAGGTGACACAATAAGCTATTGGACCCGTGCGGGAGAGGCCTGTGGCTGTATCGCAACCTGTCACCCATGTCCCCGAACCGATGTAACCCTTGTCCCCGGTCTGTATACGTTCTCAGGGATGCCGAGGTTGAGCCGGTGCCGGTTCCACACTGAGCCAGCGGTCATCCCGGCCTGCCACCACGCCGGCGGCGCACGGCAAACAGGAGCGGCCTCATGACGGACATCGATGTCATCATCGTCGGCGGCGGGTCCGCCGGTGCGCCGCTCGCGGCCCGGCTTTCGGAGGACCCGGCCCGCCGCGTGCTGCTGCTGGAGGCGGGGCGGGACTGGCGTAGCGCCGACGCGCCGGACGCGCTGCGCAGCCCCAACATCATCCCGTTCATGCATGACCCGGCGCATCAGGCGGCCTGGCAATGGCCGGCGCTGATGGCCCGGCGCACCGCCGCCCAGGCACCGCGCTTCTACTGGCGCGGCAAGGCGATGGGCGGCAGCTCCGCTGTCAACGCGCAGATCGCCATCCGCGGCGTGCCGGACGCGTTCGATAGCTGGGCGGAGGCCGGCTGCGAAGGCTGGTCCGCCGCCGACGTGATGCCGCTCTACGACCGGATCGAGGACGATCCCGAGACCAGCACGG
>CAXSEK010000282.1:0-4707 GCA_964235625.1 uncultured Acetobacteraceae bacterium | reverse complement strand
CGCGCGCATGGGCGATCATCTCGGCGTGGCGATCGCGGTCCAGTGTGCACAGCACCAGTTCGCCGATGTCCATCTTCCGGGCGGCGGCCAGGTTGCGGAGGTTCTCGCCGACGGGGGCGTCCAGGTCCACCACACCAGGCGGCAATCCGGCGCCGACGGCGATCTTGTCCATGTAGATGTCGGGGGCGTGCAGGAAGTTGCCGGCCTCGGCCAACGCCACCGTTGCCATGGCGTTGGCGCCGCCCTTGGCGGTGATGGTGGTGCCCTCCAGCGGGTCCACCGCGATATCCATCGCCGGGCCTCCCGCCCCCACCTTCTCGCCGATATAGAGCATCGGCGCCTCGTCCATCTCGCCCTCGCCGATCACCACCGTGCCATCGATGGCGACGCTATCGAAGGCGCGGCGGATCGCCTCGACCGCGGCGCCGTCTGCTTCGTTCTTCTTGCCGCGACCCATCCAGCGACTGGCGGCGAGCGCTCCGGCCTCGCTGACGCGGACCAGTTCCAGGGCCAGGTTGCGGTCGAAATTGGTCTCGGCACGGGGGGGGGAGCGGTCGGTCATGGTGCGTCCTTGTCAGCCTGGCTCGATTCGGATCAAGGCGGGCGGTTCCAGCACCGCCGGCAGCCCGGCGATGGCGTCGGCGGCGGCACGCATGGCGTGTTCGCGCACCTCGTGCGTCACCAGCACCACGGGGACCGATTCGCCCGGGCTGCGGCCGTGCTGCAGCAGCGATTCGAGTGACACGCCGTGGTCGCGCAGGATCGCGGCGACGTCGGCGATTACGCCGGGCCGGTCGATCACCATCAGGCGCAGGTAGTAGGGGCCGAGATGCTGGCCGATCGGCACCACGGCGTCCTCGGCCGGGGTGTCTTGGCCCCAGACGGGTGTGAAGCGGCCGCGTGCAAGGTCGATCAGGTCCGCCACCACGGCGGAGGCCGTCGGCCCGGCGCCGGCGCCCCGGCCCTCGAGCATCACGCGGCCGACCGCATCACCCTCCGCCACCACGGCGTTAAACACCCCGTCCACCCGTGCGATCGGGGCGGCGGCGGGTACCAGGCAGGGGTGCACCCGCGTTTCCACGCCCGCGTCGGTGCGGCGGGCGATGCCCAGCAGCTTGATGCGGTAGCCCAGCTCCTCCGCGAAGGCGATGTCCAGCGCGCTGACCCGGCGAATGCCCTCCACGTGCACTGCGTCGAAGCGGACGGGGTGGCCGAAGGCGAGGGCGGCGAGGATGGCGAGCTTGTGCGCGGCGTCGATGCCGTCGATGTCGGTCGCCGGGTCGGCCTCCGCGTAGCCGAGCGCCTGCGCCTCCGCCAGCACGTCGGCGAACTCGCGCTTCTGCTCGCGCATGGCGGTGAGGATGTAGTTGCAGGTGCCGTTCAGGATGCCGGCGACGCGGGTGATGCGGTTGCCGGCGAGGCCCTCACGCAGGGCCTTGATGATGGGGATGCCGCCGGCGACCGCGGCCTCGAACGCGAGCGGGGCGGTGCGGGGCAGGGTGGCGCCGTGCACGGCGAGCAGCGCCTTGTTCGCGGTGACGACGGGGCGGCCGGCAGCCAGCGCGGCACGGACCAGCTGCAGCGCCGGGCCGTTTGCGCCGCCGATCAGCTCCACTACCGCGTCCAGCCCCGGGAAAGTGGCGAGCTGGACCGGATCGTCCACCCACTCGGCACCGTCCAGGGCCAATCCGCGGTCGCGGGTGCGGTCCCGGGCGCAGATGGCGGCGACGGTGATGGGCTGTCCGGCGCGCGCCGTGATAAGGGCGGCGTTGTCGTGCAGCAGGCGAGCGGTGCCAGCCCCGACGGTGCCGAGCCCGGCGATACCAATCCTCATGCCCAACGCTTCTTCATGCCCATCCCCGCGAGAGGCGGCGCAGCGCGGTGGTGGCGTTGCGCTTGCCCTCACCGCTGTACTCCTCATGGTATTCCTCGATCTTGGCCGGATCGTACAGATAATTGACCATCAGCGTGCCGCTCTCCCGCACGCCCTTCTCGGACACGTCGGCGGACATGGTGATGCGCTCGACCCGGGCGCCGTTGCTGAAGTGGAAATGCGCCACCGGGTCGAGCGCGCGCTTGCCCTGCGCCGCGATCAGGAGGTAGCGGGCGCCGAGCCGGACCAGGATCGGGTCGAGCGACTTGACCAGCGCCGCATCCCGCGCCCAGCCGCGGCGGGCGAACACGGCGAGCAGCGCCTCGGCCCCGTTCGCGGGCTTGGACGCCTCGGGAAACAGGCCCGTGAGCACGCCCGTCTCCTCGCTGGAGAGCAGGTTGGCCTCGTTCTCGGCGAGCTTGGCATCCAGCCATTTGCGGAAGCCGGGCATGGGGGACAGCGTCGCGCAGGTCTTGATGTTGCGATACTCGGAGCCGAGCAGTTCCACCACGCGCTTGATCAGGAAATTGCCGAAGCTGATGCCGGCCAGGCCGCGCTGGCAGTTGCTTATGGAGTAGAAGATGGCGGTGTCGGCGACCTTGGCGTCCAGCAGGGGCGCCTTCTTGTCCAGCAGTTGCTGCACGCTGCCGGCGAGGCCGCGCACCAGCGCCACTTCGACGAAGATCAGCGGTTCGGCGGGCATGCGGGGGTGGAACAGGGCGTAGCAGCGGCGGTCGCTGTCCAGCCGGTTCTTCAGGTCCGACCAGGAGCGGATCTCGTGCACCGCCTCGTAACCGACCAGCCTCTCCAGCAAAACCGCAGGACTGGACCAATCGATGCGCTGGAGCTCGAGGAAGCCGACGTCGAACCAATTGGCCAGCAGCGCGCGCAGGTCGCTGTCGAGGGCGGCGAGGTAGGGGTCTCCCTTCACGCGGGCGAGCAGGGTGGCGCGCAGGTCGACCAGGAACTTCATCCCGTCCGGGATGGTGGTGAATTGGGTGAGCAACCGCACGCGCGGCGGCTCCAAGGCGCGGCGGAGGGCGGCGGTGGCAGTGGCGCGCTCCGCCGGGTCGTGGGTGGCTTGCAGCTTGTCGTAGGCGGTGGCGGCGGAGGCCGGGTCGGAATCGAAGCCGGCCAGGGTGTGCAGGAAAGCGGTGCGGCCACTGTCGTCCAACAGCAGGTAGGCCTGGGCGAGCTTGGCGGCCCGGTTGCGGGCGCTGACCTCGCCGCCGCGTGCGTCCAGGCAGGCGCGCATCTGGGCGGCGACGCTCTGGTCGCCCTCGGCCGAGACGCCGGCCGCCATGTCCCGCCAGACGCCAGTGATGCGGCGGATGGCACGGTCGAAGAGGCCGATCGGGGCGGTGGTCTCACTCATCGGGCACGGGTCTCCAGCCTGGCCCCGGTTGTAGGCGGGATGGCGGCGGGGGCGAAGGGGGATTTGGATGACTATTCAACAGGCAGCAGGTCTGTTCGTTCGACCGAGCGCGTGCCCACGGTATGTGGCGCCATCTACGGGAGCGACTTATCATGCCGCGCACCGATCCAAGTCGTCCGTTCAGCGTTATAGTTCTTGGGTAGTAAGGTTCCGTGATGCGTGTTGGCTCGAGACCGTGGGACGTTGGGCAGGCCTGCGCCGGTCCAACGCCGTGGATGCCAGGGTCAAGCCCTGGCATGACTAAACCCGACATCCGCTGCGATGCGTGCTATCGCCACCGGCAGGTCCTCCGCAACCAGCCCCACGCCCAGCATTTCCCCAGCGCGGCCGTGCAGCCAGGCGCCGGCGCACGCGGCCTCCCAGGGTGGCATCCCTCCCGCCATAAAGGCTGCTATCAAGCCGGATAGCACGTCGCCCGCGCCCGCCGTGGCCAAAGCGGGGGTGCCGGTGCCGTTGATGGCGGCGCGGCCGTCGGGGGCGGCGATCACCGTGTCCGAGCCCTTGAGCAGCACCACCGCGCCGACCCGGCCCGCGGCGGCGCGGGTGGCGGCCAGGCGGTCGGGGCCGGGGGCGCCGAACAACTTGGTGAACTCGCCCTCGTGCGGGGTCAGCACCGCGGCGCCCCGCAATGCCTCCGGGTGGCCGGCATGGGCGCCCAGCGCGTCCGCGTCGGCCAGCACCTGCCGCCCGGCGGCGAGCACCTTGGGCAGCGCCTTGCGTGCGGCGTCCTGGCCCAGGCCGGGGCCGCAGACCCAGGTTGTACGGCGCGGGTCCGCCAGCAGCGCTTCGAGCGGCTCGTCGTTCACGATCAGGCCGGCGGGCACGTGGCTGTACAGGGCGGCGTGTCCCGGAGCGACGATCGTCACCATGCCGGCCCCGCCATGCCGGGCGGCGGCGGCGGCGAGTTGGGCGGCCCCCGTCATGTGCGCGCCACCGAGCACGGAGACGTAGCCGCGCGCGTATTTGTGGGTAGATGCCGGCAGGACGGGCAAGTGCCACAGACCCGGCCCGTTGCTGACCGTCCGGGGCTGGATGGTTGCCAGCACCGTGGCGGGCAGTCCGATCTCGGCCAGCACGATCTCGCCGCACAGGTCGCGGCCGGGCAGCAGGCAGTGGCCGGGCTTACGGCGGAAGAAGGTAACGGTGAGCGCCGCCGGCGCCGCCCGGCCGCGCACGGCGCCGGTTTCACCATCCACGCCGCTCGGCACGTCCACCGCCAGGATGCGGCGTGCGGCGGCCAGCGTGTCCGCCGCCATGCCGTCCACGTCGCGGGACAACCCGGCGCCGAACACGGCGTCGATCACCAACTCCGCCCGGGCTGCCTCCGCTGGATTGAACGCAGCGGCCGGGCCGGACCAGGCGGCGGCGGCCAGCGCGGCGTCGGTGCCCGGGCGGGGCG
>CAXSEK010000281.1:0-4713 GCA_964235625.1 uncultured Acetobacteraceae bacterium | reverse complement strand
GGCGCTGATGGACTTGGTGTCGTGGTCGGTGGTGACCGGGCGGGAATCCTCGCCGCGGGCGCGCCGGGCGAGCGAGGCGCCGTCATCGCCGAGGCGGGCGCGGGCGGCGCGGTCGTCGAGCGCCTGCAGGTGGGCGAGGTGGGTGATGCCCAGTCCGTGGAGCCGCCGCTCCAGCGCCGGGCCGATGCCGGGCAGCTTGCGCACCGGCCAGTCCGCCAGGATCCCCGGCGCGTCCGCCCCGAGCACGGCGAACCCGCGCGGCTTGTCCAGCCCGGCGGCGAGCTTGGCCAGCAACCGGTTCGGCGCCAGCCCGATCGAGACAGTCAGCCCCACCTCCGATTCCACCCGGCATGCAAACCGGGCCAGCACGGCAGCCGGGGGCGCCCGGTGCAATGCCTCGGTGCCCCTCAGGTCGACCACTGCCTCGTCGATCGACAGGGGTCGGACCAGCGGCGAGAGCGGCTGCATCAGCGCACGGATGGCGCGGGACGCCTGACTGTATTTGGCGAAGTCCGGCCGGATCACCACGGCGTCCGGGCAGGCCTTGAGCGCCTTGAACATCGGCATGGCGGAGCGGCAGCCATACATGCGCGCGACGTAGCAGGCCGCCGTCACCACCCCCCGGGTGCCGCCGCCGACCAGCACGGGGCGCCCGGCCAGCTCCGGCCGGTCCCGCTTCTCCACGCTGGCGAAGAAGGCGTCGCAGTCGATATGGGCGATGGCGAGGGTGAACAGCTCGGGGTGGCGGATGGTGCGCAGGCTGCCGCAGGCCGGGCAGGGGGTAGCGGCGGTGGGGGTGAAGCAGTCGCGGCAGAGGCCGGGTGTCATGGCGGCCAGAGCCACGCGGCGCCGCGCACGCCGGAACTGTCGCCATGCCGGTTGCGCACCACCGGCGTCGAGGACACGTCGCTGAACACGTGGCGGGCCATCAGCCGGGGCAGCGCCTCGTACAGGTGGTCCATATTGGACAGGCCGCCGCCCAGCACCACAACGTCCGGGTCCAGCAGGTTGACCACCTGCGCCAGGCCGCGGGCGAGGCGCTCCACGTGCCGGGCCAGGGCTGCCGCGGCCACGACGTCGCCAGCCGCGGCCCGGGCTGGTAGGTGGGAGGCGTCCCGCGCACCCGGGCCGTTCGCATCAGCTGCGAGCGCCGGGCCGGCGACCAGCGTCTCCAGGCACCCGTCCCGGCCGCACCAGCAGCGCGGCAGCGGCAGGTCGGCCGGCGTCACCCAGGGAAGCGGGTTGTGCCCCCACTCGCCGGCGATGCGGTTGCGTCCGGCCACCACCCGCCCGTCCACCACGATGCCGGCGCCGCAGCCGGTGCCGATGATCACGCCGAACACCGTGCGCGCGCCTGCCCCGGCGCCGTCCACCGCCTCGGACAGAGCGAAGCAGTTCGCGTCGTTCTCGATCCGCACCTCGCGCCCCAGCGCCGCCGCCAGGTCCCGGTCCAGCGCGTGGCCGTTCAGGCAGATCGAGTTGGCGTTCTTCACCAGCCCGGTCGCCGGGCTGATGACGCCGGGAATGCCGATGCCGAGCGTCACCGGGCCCACCGCGGCCTCGACCGCCGGCACCAGGGCGGCGAGCGCGCGCACGGCCTCCTCGTAGCCGGCCGGGGTGGGTTGCCGGTCCCGCAGCAGCACGGCGCCGTCCGGACCCAGCACGGCATGCTCGATCTTGGTGCCGCCGAAATCGATCCCCATGCGCAGTGCCATGCATCTAGCTTCTCGCGACTCGCTGCGGTCCGCGTCAATGCTTTGCTGGAAGGAGCAGAACTGGCATAGTATCGGAATGCTGGACCTTCCCGAAGTCGATCGACTTGTGGCTGATGCTGCGACCAAGACCCTAGAAGGCGTGGACATCCGTGGCATCCGTAGCGAGCGGACGATCGACTCCGTAGGAAGCGAGGCGTTGCAGATTTACATTGTCACCAGTCCGGACGCCGACATCTCGCTCCTGAGTAAACGCGCCCTGACATACATCCACTTCGTTCAGCAAGCGTTGCTGCAAGCCGGCGAGGAGCGGTTTCCAATCATCGGCTTTGCGGCCGAAGACGAGCGCGATCAGGACGATGACGCTTAATCCTGAGCATTTCTTTGACCAGGCAGACAAATTGGCGCCGCCCTCTATCCGCGCTCGGCAGGTTGATCTCCGTCGGGCCATCTCAAGCACGTACTACGGCGTGTTCCACTATGTGTTGACCTGCCTGGCGGATGAAGTTGTCGGCCCGTCGCAGCGAGGCACCCCGCGCTACGCCCTGGTCTACCGAAGCGTGGAACACGGTAAAATCCGAAGCCTATGCGCGGATGTTCGGAAAGATATTGTGCCCTCAAAGTTAGTCCCACTTGCCCCGCCCAAGGGGTTCGACCCGCGGCTGCGCGGATTCGGCGCCGCCGCTCTCGAGCTTCAGGAACTTCGTCACCAAGCCGACTACGAGCTGCTGAAGCGGTTCACCATCATCGATGTGCGCACGGCGGTAACGGTGGCGCGCGATGCGGTTGGGGCGTTCGCGGCTACCGAAGCCGACTCCCGTAAGGCCTTCCTGACGCCTCTGCTCTGTTCGCCAAGGTAGCGCGATGGCCGCTGAAACCCTGCTCGACGTCAAAGGCATGAATTGCCCGCTGCCGGTGCTGCGCGCCAACCGCGCGCTCCGCGGCCTGCAGCCCGGCGACAAATTGCGCGTGCTGGCCACAGACCGGGCCGCGGTGGCCGACTTCCGTGCCTTCTGCCGCGAGACCGGCCACACGCTCGTCAGCCTGAGTGAGGAGGCGGGCGTGTTCTCCTTCACCATTCGCCGCCGGGTGGAGGAAGCGGCATGAGGCCGGTCGCATTGTTCACCCACTCGGACTGCCTGGCGCACGACACGGGGCCGCACCATCCGGAACGCCCGGACAGGTTGCGGGCGGTGCTACAGGCGTTGGAGCATCCGAATTTCGTGCCGTTGCTGCGCGAGCAGGCGCCGGAGGCCAGTCGCGAGCTGCTGTGCCTGGCCCACCCGGCCGAGCACGTGGACCGGCTGCTCGCGCTGCACCCCGTATCCGGCGAGCTGCTGGCCATCGATCCGGACACCGTGGTCAGTGCCGGCACCATGCTGGCGGCGCGGCGGGGGGCGGGCGGGGCAGCGGCCGCGGTGGATGCGGTTATGGAGGGGTGGGCCAGTGCCGCGTTCGTGGCGGCGCGGCCGCCGGGCCACCATGCCGAGCGGGTGCGGGCGATGGGGTTCTGCTTCTTCAACAATGCCGCCATCGCCGCGCGCCATGCCCGCACGAGATGGGGGCTGGGCCGGGTCGCGGTGGTGGATTTCGACGTGCATCACGGCAACGGCACGGAGGACATCTTCGCCGCCGACCCGGCCGTGTTCTACGGCTCCAGCCACCAGCACCCTTGCTATCCCGGCACCGGCTCGCCGCGGGACCGGGGCGTGGCGGACAATATCGTCAACGTGCAACTGCCGCCGGGTGCCCGCAGCGACCGGTTCCGCGCCGCCTGGGCGGACCGGATCATTCCCGCGCTGGATGCCTGGGCGCCGGAGCTGCTGGTCATCTCCGCCGGGTTCGATGCGCACCGGGCTGATCCGCTGGCCGAGCTGCGGGTGGAGACGGAGGATTTCGCCTGGCTGACGGACCGGCTGCTGGATGTGGTGGACCGGCGCTGCGGCGGCCGGGTCGTGTCGATTCTGGAGGGCGGCTACGACCTCGACGCGCTGGCAACCTCCGCTGCGGCGCATGTGCGGCGGCTGATGCGGTTGTGACCTACGCCAGGGTGATTTAGGGCAGGGCGTCCCGCACGGCCGTGCGATAGGCTTGCGTCCAGGCCACCACACGATCCAGGTAGGCCGCGTGCGCCGCGTCGGCGCGGGTTTTCTGCCACTCGCTGTCCTTCCAGTTCGCGCCCGAGGGCGGCAACCCGGTCAGTTCGGGGTTGAAGGACATGACAACCGCGATATGGCGCTTGGACCGTCCCTCCGCGATCGAGGCGCGCACGACCTGCTTGGGCATCCCGCCCGACATGCGCGCGGCGTCGAAGGCGGCTTTCGCAAGCCCTTTCGTGCGCGGCGTCTCGCGCATCACGACATGGTTGACCAGCGCGCAATCGAAGTTGAGCGAGGCATTGTTCCGCTGGTCCGCCCAATAGGTGTCCGAGCGGGTGCACATCCGAGGTGGCTGCCAGCCATAGCCAGCCTCGACCCGTTCGGTGCTGATGAGGAGCGTCGCCGCGAGTCGGCCACCCTCCATTTGGAGGTAGAGCCGGTGCAGCAAGTTGTTGTTACTCAGCCCGCCGCCGTCGAAATAGGCCTGAGTCTCGGATTCCTGAACGGGTTGCCAGTCCCCGGCCGGCAACCGCAACCTTACGTCGCCGAGTGTCGCGTAGGTGCCCGAGAGCGGCTGTGTCAGCGCCGGCTGCGCCGATGCGCTGGTCGCCACCGCCAAAAATAGTGCTGCAAACGCCAATCCGCGCATGATCCGCTCCGACCCCGGTGACGAAACCTATTCATCCAGGCCTGAGCGGCGCAAGTGGCGTATCGTGGACACACCCGGATCTCGTTACGGCGTCTCGATGTTGTCGCCGCGATGCCAAACGCGTAATCACGACAGACCGTGGAGGAGTGCCAATGTCGCAGGACATCTCCGGCCTGTCGTTCGAGGACGCGCTGGCCGAGTTGGAACGCATCGTCAAAGGCCTGGAGGGCGGACAGCAGAAGCTGGAAGACGC
>CAXSEK010000280.1:0-4713 GCA_964235625.1 uncultured Acetobacteraceae bacterium | reverse complement strand
CAGCCACCAGAGGCCGGCGCCGCCCGGTGCCCATTGGCCCGCCGCCGCCACGTCATGCACATACACGGCGAGGATGGTCTCGGCCTGCGCCAGCGCCTGGACCAGCGGACGATGGTCCGCCAGCCGCAGGTCCTGCCGGAACCAGACCAGTGCCGGCGCTTGTTTCGTCCCGTTACGCGCCATGACCTCACCACATCCCATCAACTCGACCAGAGGCATGAACTGCCGAGAGCGGCGTCGGTTCTGGGTGGAGGTTGAGGTTCAGTGTCGGGGCATTTGGCTTCCCGATCAATCCGGCGCTTGCGGATCAGGCCCGGCGCTTGCGGATCAGGCCAGGGCGAAGCTGAACAGCCGGCCGGTGCCGAGCAGGAAGGCGCGTCCGCCGTCCGGGAACAGGCGCGCGATCGGCGGGCTGCTGACGTCCAGCCCGCCGGCATAGGCGCCGAACGCCGGCAGCATGATCCGCCGCTGGTCGGCCACGAAGCAGGGCCGGCTGACGGCGCCGCCGCGCGTGGCGATCCTCGCCTTGGGGTGATGGTGGCCGCACAGCTCCGCTTCTCCCGGAGGTAAGCCGGCATGCGCCTGATGACGAAAGCGCAGCGGTCCCAGTGCGAATTCGAGGCCATGCTCGCCGGGGAAGCCCTCGGGCGGTTCCGGATCATGGTTGCCCAGCACCCAGAGCAGCCGCGCCCGCGTGCTGATGCCGTGCAGCAACGCCGACTCCGCGGCCGGCAGACGTCGCGCGGCATCGCGGTCGTGGAAACTGTCGCCAAGTGCGATCACCGTCTCCGGCTGCCAGCGGGCGATGCAGATCAGCAGGCGGTCGAGCGTGATCCGGCTGTCCCAGGGCGGCAGCAGCGCGCCGCGGCGGGCGCTGGCGCTGCCTTTCTCCAGATGCAGGTCGGCCACCGCCAGCAGGCGCGCCGCCGGCCAGTAGATCACGCCGGCCGGGTCGAGCAGCAGACGCTCGCCGGCCAGCTCCACGGAGGCCGCGTCCGTCACGGCTCCGGGCTCCGGTCCGGCCGATACGGGCGCGGACGACGGCCGTTTTTATTCCGTGATCCCGCCTGGCGGGTCAGGCGACGCAGCTCCTGCGCCGGGCCGGGACCGATATGCATCTCCTCGGTCGAGGGCTCGGCCTCGCCCATCGCCTCGGCGACCAGGGCTTCGGTCTCGGCCAGAAGCGCGTCCTCGGCCTCGGCGGTGCGCACGCTCTCCTGCCCGATATCGAGCATCACCGGTATCGCCAGCGGAGACACCCGCTCCAGCCGCATCACGCGTATCCTCCCCTTGACCCGCGACAGCAGGTCCGCCAGCCGCCCCACGTCGGTCAGGCCGCCGCCGGCTTCGAGGCGGGTGGCGCGCAACAGCACATGGTCCGGCTGGTGCCGTCGCAGCACGTCATAGACGAGGTCGCTGTTCACCGTCACCTGGCGGCGGGTGGCGTTGGCGCCGGGATGCTGGCGCTCGATCAGCCCGGCCACCACGGCGACGTTGCGGAAGGTGCGCCGCAGCATCGAGCTCTCGGCCATCCAGGCTTCGAGGTCGTCGCCCAGCATGTCCTCGGAAAACAGTTCTGGGACATCCTCCTGCGGGGGATGGGCGCACCAGATCGCGATCGCGTAGTCGGTGGCGACGAAGCCGAGCGGCACCGCGCCCGCGCGCGTCAGACGGCGGGTCAGCAGCAGTCCCAGCGTCTGGTGCGCGTTGCGGCCCTCGAAGCAGTAGGCGATCAGGAAAAAGCGGCCGTGCCGGGGAAAGATCTCCACCAGCAGGTCCTCCGGGCCGGGCAGGGCGGAACGCGACTGCTGCAATTCCAGCCATTCGCGCACCGGCTCGGGATAGAGGTGCCACGTCGCCGGGTCGTGCAGCATGCGGCGCACCCGTGCCGCCAGCCCGGAGCTGAGCGGGTTGCGCGACCCGGCCCAGGTCGGCACCAGCGGATCGCCCTCGCCGCCTTCCGCCACCTCGACGTTGGCCTCGCGCAGGCGCAGGAAGCGCAGCTTGCGGCCGGCGAACATGAAGGCGTCGCCCTCGCGCAGATTGTTGGCGAAGCTCTCCTCGATCTCGCCCAGCACGAGCCCGCGCGCGCTGCCGAGGCGCACGCGCAGCACCGGGGCCTCGACGATGGTGCCGGCGTTCATCCGCGCCTGGCGCGCGACGCGTTCGTTGCGTATGTGGATGAGGCCGTCCGACGAGCGGAACAATTTGCGGTAGCGCTCGTAGGCGGCGAGGGCGTAGCCGCCATCCTCGACGAAGCTGAGCACGTCGTCGAAATCCCGCCGCGACAGGTCGGCGTAGGGTTGGGCGGCGCGCACCTCGTCGAACATCGCGTCCGCCGTGAAGGGTCCGGCGGCGGCCATCAGCAGCAGATGCTGGGCCAGCACGTCGAGGCCGCCCGGCAGCACGGCGTCGCCGTCGAGCTCCATCGCCGCGACGCCCTGGATCGCCGCCTGGCATTCCAGCACCTCGAAGCGGTTCGCCGGCACCAGCACCGCCTGGCTGCTCTCGTCCATGCGGTGGTTCGCCCGCCCGACCCGCTGCAGCAGGCGCGACACCCCCTTGGGTGCCCCGACCTGGATCACCTGGTCGATGCCGCCCCAGTCGATGCCGAGGTCGAGCGAGGAGGTGGCGATCACCGCGCGCAGCCCGTCCTTGGCGTCCGGCCCGCGCGCCATCGCCGCCTCGACGCGACGGCGCTGGTTGATGTCGAGCGAGCCGTGGTGGAGGGCGATCGGCAGGGTGTCGTCGTTGATCCGCCAGATCGCCTGGAACAGCAGTTCCGCCTGGGCGCGGGTGTTGACGAACACGATGGTCAGGCCGCTGGACATGATCCGCGCCAGGATCGCCGACGCACCCGCTAACCCCATGCGTCCCGACCAGGGCACGCGCACGTCCGGCAGCATCAGGCCGATCACCGGCGGCGCACCCGGTGGGGCCTCGATCAGCTCGGCCGGTCGGGACAGGCCGACGTAGGCGCGCAGCATGGCGATGTCCGCGACCGTCGCCGACAGCCCGACGCGTGTGGCCTCCGGGGAGAGCACCGCCAGCCGGGCCAGGCAGAGCGAGAGCTGGTCGCCGCGCTTGGTGCCGGCCAGCGCGTGCGCCTCGTCGATCACGATCCGACGCAGGCCGGCGAAGAAGGTGCCGGCGTCGCGTCGCGAGAGCAGCAGCACGAGGCTTTCCGGCGTGGTCAGCAGGATCTGCGGCGGCCGCTCGCGCTGGCGGACACGGCGGTCGGCGGGCGTGTCGCCAGTGCGGGTCTCGATGGTGATCGGGAGGTTCATTTCCTCGACCGGGGCGGTGAGGTTGCGGGCGATGTCGGTCGCCAGCGCCTTGAGCGGGCTGACGTAGAGCGTGTGGAGTCCGGTCTGTCCCGCGTCCTTGTGGTTGCTGGCGGCGAGCTGGATCAGGCTAGGCAGGAAGCCGGCCAGCGTCTTGCCGCCGCCGGTGGGGGCGATCAGCAGCACGTCCTGCCGGTTGCGCGCGGCCTCCAGCACCGCGAGCTGGTGCGCACGCGGCGTCCAGCCACGCCGGGCGAACCAGGCGTCGAACGGAGCCGGGAGGTCGGTGGTCATTGCCCCTTGAGATAGGGTGCCGGGGCTGCCGTCAATCCGCGATGCCGACGACGAAGGCGAGCAGCCGTCCGAGTGCGAGCAGGGCTGTGTCGTCGGCGCGGCCGATAGGAGCGCCACAACGGTCGCGCCGGACCGCCATGATCTTGTCCACCATCACCTGCGACGCCTCACGGAGACCGGTTGCTTCGTCGGCCGGGAGAGGCAGGCGATAGAGGGGTGCCGCGCGTTGCGTCGTCGTCAGCAGACAGACGAGCACGCTGTCAATCTCATCCAGAAAATCCGACTGGATAACAAGCGCCGGACAAGGCTTTCCAAAATCACTGCTTATGGCGACCGTGATGAGATCGCCTCGCCTCATGTATTGCTCTCATGTCAGTCTACCGCAGCCTTGATGAAATCGAGTGCGTCGCATTCCTCCGGGGTGCCCTTCAGCAGCAACGCCTGTCGATGCGCTTCTTCCCGAAAGCCGGGCGCATGCGGATCAGGGACCCATACCCGCAACAGCTTCATACCGCTCGCCCGACGGGTCAGGATTGAGTTTGCAACATCACACTTTGGGACTACATACCTAGTCATTAAGATCGAAATAACAGGGTGCGCCATTCCACGGACTATAGCCTCGCAAACCATCCCAATATCTAACCTGACCGTCCTCCTCAATGCGCTTGGCTCGCCAAACATTATCTGCAGAAAACTGAGAGATTGTCGCGGAATCAAGCGTTGGTATGTGCGTGCCGGCTTGCTCGTAACCATCGTGGGTGAGTATCGTATTAGACAACCGCATTAACAGTGCTGCGTGTTTCGTCTCCTTGAGCACAAGCGCGAACCAGTTGGTGGTGATATTCCATCCTCCCGATGCACGTACAATCCGAGGATCTGCATGCCGGGCGACCTCAAAAATTAGACGCTCGACATGCTTCAAAGAGACAAGCGAAGATTTATCAGCGATGATCCCTGCACTCGCTTTAGCGCACCATTGCACTACGTCTTCTGCTCCCGCCAGTTCGAGGTAGCCGCCTGTCCGCGCAGCCCAGCGCCTCGATACTGGTGCATAGGAGGACGTCGTGACAAAGAGGGCGCTGTCGGCCCTTTCGAGTCGGCCGACCCCATATAATGCTGCGACTTCAGTTTGACC
>CAXSEK010000279.1:0-4715 GCA_964235625.1 uncultured Acetobacteraceae bacterium | reverse complement strand
GCCTCGATCGCGCCCAGCACGTCCAGCAGCGTCACCGCATTGGCCGGGCCGCCGCCCAGGTTGAATGCCTGGCCGGACACCGCGCCGATCCGGGCGGCCGCGCGCACATAGGCCTCCACCGCATCCTCCACGAACAGCACGTCACGCACCTGCCGACCGTCGCCGAAGATGCTGATCGGCCGGCCGTCCAGCACGGAAATCAGGAAGTGCGCCAGCCAGCCCTGGTCCTCGGTGCCCATTTGCAGCGGCCCGTAGATGCAGCTCATGCGCAGCACGCAGGCGGGCAGGCCGAAGGAGCGCGCATAATCCAGCACGTATTGATCCGCTGCCCCCTTGGAGCAGCCATAGGGTGTGTAGAAATCGAGCGGCCGGTCCTCGCCCACGCCGTGGTCGCGCAGCGCCGGGTCGGTGGG
Organism: uncultured Acetobacteraceae bacterium; assembly: GCA_964235625.1. Classification (GTDB taxonomy): domain Bacteria; phylum Pseudomonadota; class Alphaproteobacteria; order Acetobacterales; family Acetobacteraceae; genus LMUY01. The sequence continues at coordinate 4,302 of CAXSEK010000279.1, read as the reverse complement.
CAGGTAGGCGGCCCCGTCACCTTGCAAGGCGATGTCATGCAGGTCGCCATACACCTTGTTGGTGCTGGCGAACACCAGCGGTACCCGGTCCACCCGGCGGCGCAGCGCCTCCAGCACGTGCATCGTGCCCCGCACGTTCGTGTCGAAATCCACCATCGGCGCCACCATGGAGGTCGTGACCGCCACCTGCGCCGCCATATGGAACACGCCCGAGCAGCGCATCGCGGCATCCCGCACCGCGCCCTCGTCGCGGATATCGGCTACCGCCGCACTCACCCGGCGCGGATGCCGGCGCTTCAGCCACTCGAGGTTCCGCGCGACGCCGGGCCGGGTCAGCGCGTCGAACACCAGCACATCCTGCCCGTCCCGCGCCAGGCGGTCGGCCAGGTTGGCGCCGATGAACCCGGCCCCGCCGGTGATCAGCACGGGGCGCGCACGCAGGATGGCGGGGGAGATCACGCGACCAGCCCCCGCTGCTCCAGCTCCTGCCGGGCCCTTGCGACCAGGTCCACCGCCTGCTGCCGGCGCACCCATTCCACCATCTCGCCCAGGCTGTCGTCGAAGCTGCGGCGCGGCTGGAAGCCCAGCACCTCGGCGGCCCGGGTGATGTCGCCGAAGCAGTGCCGCACGTCCCCGGTGCGCGCCTTGCCCACCATTTCGGCCTGCAGATGCGGCAGGCCCATGGCCCGCGCGATCGCGTCCGCCACCTGCACGATGCTCACGTCCCGTCCGCTGCCGATGTTGAATGCCTGCCCGGCGGCGGCCGGATGCTCCAGCGCCAGCATGAAGGCCTGCGCCACGTCGTCCACGTGCACGAAATCCCGCCGCTGCTCCCCGTCCTCGAACACCAGCGGCCGCTCGCGGTGCAGCAGGCGGGAGGCGAAGATCGCCAGCACGCCGGTATAGGGGTTGGACAGCGCCTGGCCCGGCCCATAGACGTTGAACAGCCGCAGCGCCACGCCCTCCATCCCATAGGCGGGGGCGACCGTCAGCGTCAGCCGTTCCTGCGTGTACTTGGTCAGCGCGTAGACCGAGGCGAGGTCCGGCGTCTTCCACTCCGGCGTCGCCATCGGCAGCAGCGGCGTGCCGTGCTCGTCCACCGGGTCCCACTCCGCATCCGGCGCGCGGGCCGGGCGTTTCACGTCTCCCAGCACCTTGCCAGCCGCCGTTCGGTACAGTCCCTCGCCGTAGATGCTCATCGAGGACGCGACCACCACGCGCTGCACCGGGTGCTCGATCAGCGCCTGGAACAGCACGGCGGTCCCCACGTCGTTGACCGATATATAACGCTCGATTGCATACATGCTCTGGCCCACGCCCACCTCGGCGGCCAGGTGGATCACCTTGTCCACCCCCTTCAGCGCCGCCGAGACCGCGGCCTGGTCGCGCACGTCCGCCTCGATCAAGTGGGTGTGGCCCAGGATCGGGTCACGCGGGCCGCTGCGGTCGTGCACCTGGTCGATCAGGCTGTCCAGCACCCGCACCTCGTAGCCCGCCTTCAGTAACGCACGGGCGACGTGGCAGCCGATGAAACCGGCACCACCCGTGACCAAAACCCGACCCTTCATGCCCACCCATTCACAAATGCTAAGTCATTACGAACCTGTGGCACGAGGATCAAAGATGCTGCTGCCCGGGTCAACCCCGCAGCCGGGCCAGCACCTCGCCGATGATCTGCTGCGAGCGGGCCCGGTCCCCGGCGGCGAGCGCCCGGCGGGCCTCGCCGACCTCGGCCACCACGGGCTGCGCGCTGGGCGCATCGGCATGGGACGGCGGGACGGAGCGGTCCAGCAACCGCGACTCCGCCCGCTCCAGCGCTTCCTGCGCCTCGCCGGTGCGGCCCAGCGTCAGTGCCCGCTGCGCCGCCTCCAGGAAGGCGCGCGGGGAGCTGTCATCCCCGGCGCTCGGGGTGGGCAGGCGCGGTGCGATCACGGAGCGGGTGTCGCCGCTGGTGGCATTGCTCGCCTTATCGGACAGCGGAAGGGATTGCCCCGTCCCGATCACGTTGCCAGGCCGGGCCCCCGTCACCGGGTCGGCCACGGTTTGCGCCGCTACCGGCAGGGCGACCGCAAGGGCTGCAACGACGAGGGTGTAGCGCATCCGCTCTCTCCAGGCCTGACCGCAGGCAGGGGACGAACGCATGGCGACAGCAATCGTTCGTGATGCATCCTGTGGCAACTCGCTTGGTTGCACCACGTCAAACGCAATTGCTGCATCGCGGAATATCCGTGGCAGGCGGCCGCACCACGGAAAGATCGTCGATGGAGCTCGTCAAGTTCGCGCTGAAGTTTCGCGTCACGATCTACGTGCTGTCCCTGCTCATCCTGCTGGGCGGCGTCGGTGCAATCCTGACCATGCCGAAGGATGTGCTGCCGAACGTGGACATCCCCGTCGTGTCCATCATCTGGACCTACACCGGGCTCGACACGCGGGAGATGGAGCAGCGGGTCACCACCTATTCCGAGTTCTCGCTGTCCAACAACGTCAATGGCATCAAGAACATCGAGAGCCAAACCCTGCTCGGCGTGACCATCGAGAAGGTGTATTTCCAGCCGGACGTCTCGATCGACCTCGCCATCTCGCAGATCGTCGCCGCCACCAACTCCATCCGCGCCGTCATGCCGCCCGGCATCCAGCCGCCGATCGTCGTGCGCTACAGCGCGTCGGCCGTGCCGGTGATCCAGCTGGCCCTGTCCTCGCCGACCGAGAGCGAGCAGCAGCTGTTCGACTACGGACAATACCGCATCCGCCAGGCCATCACCTCCACGCCCGGCGCCACGCTGCCCGCCCCCTTCGGCGGCAAGCAACGCCAGGTAATGGTGGACCTCGACCTTCACGCCTTGCAGGGCTATGGCCTGGCCCCCAGCGATGTCACCAACGCGATCACCGCACAGAACCTGACGGAGCCATCCGGCCAGGCCAAGATCGGCAGCACGCAATATGTGATGGAGCTGAACGCGACGCCGACCACGATCGACGCGCTCAACCACATCCCCCTGAAGGTGGTGAATGGCGCCCCGGTCCTGGTGCAGGACGTGGCCTATGTGCGCGACGGCTACCAGGTGCAGCAGAACATCGTGCGCGAGAACGGCAGCCGCGGCGCGCTGCTGACGGTGCTGAAGAACGGCAACGCGTCCACGCTCACCGTGGTGCAGACGGTCAAGTCCCTGCTGCCCAGCATCCGCGCGGCGGCCCCGAAGGACCTGACGATCACCCCACTATTCGACCAGTCGGTGTTCGTCTCCGGCGCCATCGACGACGTGCTGCGTGAGGGCACCATCGCCGCTGGGCTGACCGGGCTGATGATCCTGCTGTTCCTCGGCTCCTGGCGTTCGACCCTCATCGTGCTGACCTCGATCCCGCTCTCGATCCTGACATCGCTGGCGGTGCTGGCCGTGCTCGGCAACACGCTCAACATCATGACGCTGGGTGGCCTGGCCCTGGCCGTCGGCATCCTGGTGGATGATGCGACGGTCGCCATCGAGAACACCTACCGCCTGATGGAGGAGGGTGCGGACTTCCGGAAGGCCGTCGTGGAGGGCGCCGCCGGGATCGCCAAGCCGGCGCTGATCTCCACCCTGTCGATCTGCTGCGCCTTCGTCTCCGTGCTGTTCCTGAATGGGGCGGCCAAGTTCCTGTTCACCCCACAGGCACTCGCCGTGGTGTTCGCCATGCTGGCCTCCTACGGCCTGTCGCGCACGCTCGTGCCGGTTCTGATCGACGTGCTGGTGCACAAGGAATACGAGCAACGCCATGGCGAGCGCGGGAAGGATGGAGGCGAGCAGCGCAAGCCGGGCTTCTTCGGCCGCATCCATGCCGGGTTCGAGCGCGGGTTCGCCAGTTTCCGCGGGGGCTACATCGCGCTGCTGCACGCCTCCGTGGAGCGCCGCTGGGTGACCGCAGGAATTGCCGGCGCGATCCTGGTGATGGGCGGCGTGCTGTTCTTCTTCGTCGGCGACGACTATTTCCCGCAGATCCAGTCCAGCCAGATCACACTGCACGTCCGCGGCCGCTCCGGCCTGCGGATCGAGGAGACGGAGCGGCTGTTCCAGCAGGTCGAGGACACGATCCGCCAGACCGTCCCTTCGACCAGCCTCATCCTGGACAATATCGGCCTGCCGTCGAACAACTATAACCTGGCCTTCACCGACGGCTCGACCGTCGCCCTGAACGATGGCCAGATCCTGGTCTCGTTGAAGGAAAGCCACCCCTCCACCCTCGGCATCCAGAAGAAGTTGCGGCTGGTGCTGCGGGACAAGTTCCCGAACGCGATCTTCTACTTCCAGCCGGCCGACATCATCA
>CAXSEK010000278.1:0-4740 GCA_964235625.1 uncultured Acetobacteraceae bacterium | reverse complement strand
ACGAGGTGGTGGCGGTGTGCGCCGAGGGGCCGCTGCTGGCCGATGTGCGGGCGGCGGGGTTCCGGGTGGAAGCGGCGCCGTTCGTGCGCCGCGTCTCGCCGTGGGCGCAATTTCGGGCGTTCCGGGCGTTGGTGGCGCTGCTGCGGCGGGAGCGGCCGGACCTGGTGCATGGGCACATGCCGATCAGCGGGTTCCTGGCGCGGCTGGCGGCCTACGCCGCCGGGGTGCCGCGGATTGCCTACACGTGTCACGGGTTCCTGTTCAACCAGCCGGGGCCGTGGCCGCGGCGGGTGGCCTCGTTCCTGATGGAGTGGTCGGCGGGGCGGCTGACCGACATCTACCTGACGGTGTCCGAGGAGGAGGCGGCGGAGGCACGGCGGTGGGGCATCCATTGCCGGGCCACCGCGGTGGGTAATGGGCGGGACCCGGCGGTGTTCCGGCCCGACCCGGCGGCGCGGAGGCGCATCCGTGCGGAACTGGGGGTGGCGGACGATCGGGTGGTGATCGCCGCCGTATCCCGGCTGGTGCGGCACAAGGGCTATCTCGAATTGCTGGCCGCGATGCAGCTCGTGGACGGGGCGGAGCTTTGGGTAGTGGGGGAGCGGCTGGCGAGCGACCGCGGGCCGGACCTGGCGGCGGCGCTGGACCGGGCGGTGGCGGGGGGCCGGGTACGGCGGCTGGGTTACCGGACGGACATCCCGGCGGTGCTGGCGGCGGCGGATGTGTTCGTGCTGCCGAGCCATTTCGAGGGACTGCCGATGTCGATCATCGAAGCGATGCTGACGGGGTTGCCGGTGGTGAGCACGGCGATAAGGGGGCCGCGGGAGCAGGTGGTGCACGGAGAGACGGGGCTGCTGGTGCCGCCGTTCGCGGTAGGGACGCTGGCGGCGGCGCTGTCCCGGTTGGTGGGGGATGCAGGGCTGCGGGAACGGATGGGGGCGGCGGGGCGGGCGCGGGGGATGGCTCGGTATTGCGAGGTGGGCGTGGTTGGGCAGGTCGTGGGGTTGCTGGAGGGTTAAGGGCCAAGCGGACGCTGTCTCCTTGCGGGTGCAGGGTGGAGTTCCGTGGTCAGGCGAGGCGGACGGTGTCGTCCAGTGGGGTCAGGCGGCGTTGATGCGCTGCCGGGCAGGGTTAGCGGGATGGGCGATCTGCGACACGGCGGCGAGGTCCGGCGCCATTTGGGGGGCACGCGCAGTCGCCAGGGAGGGAGCCCGGCCCATGGTGCTACTCCTCGTCATTTGGCCGGGGCAGCATCCGTTTGGGCTGTCGACAAGGGAGACGGCAGCGGGGAATTGGCGCCCTCGCCCGGCTGGCTGCCAGGGGCCGGTAGCACGGGCTGGACCTGCTGTCCTTGCAGCAGACCCAGGGACGGGCTGGCGACGATCTTGTCGCTGGCGGACAGGCCCGACGTGACCTGGACCGTGAGGCCGAGAGTCTGCCCCACCGTAACCTTCTGCAGGTGCACCTTGTTGCCCGGTCCGATTACGGCGACTTGCATCCCTTCGGCCCGGAACAGGAGCGCCTGGGAGGGCACGACCAGGATGGACGGGTCGGAGGGGAAGTGCATCTCGACGGTGACATAGGCACCGGGAAGCAGGTCCTGCTGTGGAGTATCGACCTGGAACTCCGTTACAATCGTGCGGGTGGAGGTGCTGACGCCGCCCGCCATGGTGCGGAACTTAGCGGCCACGCTTTCGGCCTTGCCGGGCAGATGCAGGTCGGCCTTCAGGCCGGGGTTAAGCACGCTGCTGTAGGTTTGCGGGACGGAGACGAAGATGCGGACGCTGTGGACGTCGGCGACGGTGAACAGCGGCTGCGGGACGCTTTGGGCCGTGACGTCGGCGCCGTTCGCCCCAATGAAGTCGCCGACGTTCACCCGGCGCGCCGTGACGATGCCGGCGAACGGCGCCTTTATGTCCTTGAAGGCGATCTTGGCCGCGTAGTTGTCGACGTCCTGCTGTGCGGCGTCGACCTGCGCCTTCGCGGCCTCCGTCGTGGCGTTCCGGTTGTCGATCTCTTGCTGGGACACGCCGGCCGAGCCGGACAGGGAGTTGAAGCGCTTGGAGGTTACGGCGGCGATGTCGAACTGGGATTGCGCGACCTTGAGCTTGGCTTTGCTTGCCTCGAACTGCGCGTCCAGGCCGGGCGTGGAGATGGTCGCGAGCACGTCGCCGGCCTCCACGTGGGCGCCGTAATCCTTGAACCAATGCTCGATATAGCCACTCACCTGGGCGTAGACGGAAGCCTGGTTCCAGGCGGACACCTGCCCCGGCAACGTCAGGCTCTGCTCGCCGGGGCCGGCTGTTGGTGAGATCGCCGCCACGCGGGGGATCGCCGCGTCATCCGCACGGTGCTGCAGGGTGGAGACGGTGGCTGCGCGGGACCAGATGCCATAGGCGGCCAGGCCACCGGCGAGGGCGATGCAGGCGGCGACGAGCGGGATCATGGATCGACGCGTCATCATGCGGTTTGCTCCGGTCGCGGGCAGGAACGGTGGAGGATGGCGAAGACACAGGGCACGAACACCAGCGTGGTGAGGGTTGCCACCAGCAGGCCGCCGATCACGGCCTTGCCAAGCGGCGCGTTCTGCGTGTTGCTGACCGACATCGGGATCATGCCGACGATCATCGCCAGAGCGGTCATCAGCACGGGCCGGATGCGGGCGTAGCCGGCTTCCAAGGCCGCCTTGACCGCGTCGCCGTGCTCGGCGAGCCGGGTTCTGGCGAAGTCGACCACGAGGATGGTGTTGGCGGTCGCGGTCCCCATGCAGAGGATCGCCCCTGTCAACGCGGGCACCGAGAGCGTCGTTCCCGTGAGGAACAAGGCCCAAGTGATGCCGGCGAGGGCCGCCGGCAAGGCCGAGATGACGATGAACGGATCGAGCCAGGATTGGAAGTTCACGACGATGACGAGGTAGATCAACACGATCGACAAACCCAGACCGAGGATGAGCTGGGCGTAGGCCGACAGCATCGTGACGGACTGGCCCGTGAGCGTCACCGTCACGCCGCGCGGCACTTCGGAGGCGAGGCCGTCGATCGTCGCCTGCACGGCTCGGCTGACGGCGCCGAGGTCGCGGCCCTCGACGTTGGCGTAGATGTCGATCACCGGCTGGATGTTGTAGTGCGACACCACGCCGGGCGAGCCGGTGCGGGTGACAGAGGACAGGCTGCCGACGATCTGGACGGGGGCATCGGAAGTGTTGCCGGTGCCGGCGTCGATCGGGATAGTCTGCAGGTCGTTGACGCTGGTGAGCTCGTCTTGCGGCGTCTGCAGGTTCACCAAGTGCGCCACCCCCGTCTTCGGGTCGAGCCAGTAGGTGGGGGCGGTCTGGCCGCTGCCGGACAGGGTGGCGAGCACGTTCTTGGCGATGTCTGATTCGGTCAACCCAGTTCCCAGGGCTTCGCTGCGGCGGGACGCGAGTTCCAGGGTCGGCTGGCCCATGATCTGCTGGATGCGCACGTCCGCGCTGCCGGCGATGCGCTGCATGCGCTCGGCGAGCTTGGCGGCGAGGGCGTAGCTGGCGTCGAGGTCGCGCCCGCTCACCTGGACGTCGATCGGTGCGGGAAGGCCGAAATTCAGGATCTTGGCGGTAATGTCGCCCGGCAGGAAGGACACGGTCATGCCGGGAAACAGGCTGGTCAGGCCGTGGCGAAGCACCTGGCGGTAGGCGGCCACCGGCGAGGCCGGGTCATCGAGCGAGATGGTGACGTCGCAATCCTGCGTACCGACCGTGCCACTCGCGCTGTAGGCCTGGTTGATGCCGCTGAACGGCAGGCCGCAATTGGACAGCGTGCCGGTGACCCTTCCTGGCAGCAGCGCCCTGATCTGGTCGTCGATCAGCACGGCGCCCTTGGCGGTTTCCTCGATCCGCGTGCCCGGCGGGAAGCGGACATGCATGTCGATCTCGCCGGAGTCGATGCCGGGGAAGAAATCCTGCCCGACGAAGATCAGCAGCAGCAGGGAGGCGAGGGCGGCGAGCAGGTAGGCGCCGACGAACAGGCGGCGGCGGGCGGCCAGAGTACCGAGCAGGCCGCGATAGCCGGTCCTGAACCGCTCGAACTGCGCGTCGAAGCCGCGCTGTAGACGGGTGAAAGGACCTGGCTCGCTGTCCTTCGCCGCTTGGCGGGCGGCCAGTTGGCCGCGCAGCAGCCAGTTCGCCATAGTCGGCGTCAGGGTGCGCGAGAGGATGAACGAGGCGATCATGGCAAAGATCACCGCCTCGGCCAGCGGCAGGAACAAATAGCCGGCGATCCCGCTCAGTTGCAGCAACGGCAGCCAGACGATGCAGATGCACAGGGTGGAGACGAAGGTCGGCACCACGATCTGGTTGGCCGCCTCGATGATCGCGGGCTCCAGCTCCGAGCCGTCCTCCAGGTGGGCGTCGATGTTCTCGATCATCACCGTGGCGTCGTCGACCAGGATGCCAACCGCGAGCGCCAGGCCGCCGAGCGTCATCACGTTGATGGTCTGGCCGAGCCAGGACAGGGCCAGGATCGAGCACAGGATCGACAGCGGGATCGAGGTCGCCACGATCAGCGTCGAGCGCCAGGAGCCAAGGAACAGCAGCACGGTCAGGCCCGTGAGCACGGCCGCGGTCAGCATCTCCTCGACCACGTTCTCGACCGAGCTGCGCACGAAGGCGGAGGCGTCGTTGAGCGGGGTGATGGTGACGCCCGCCGGCAGCGTCTTCACGACGGAGGGGATCTTGGCCTTGATGCCCTCGACCACGGCGAGGGT
>CAXSEK010000277.1:0-4761 GCA_964235625.1 uncultured Acetobacteraceae bacterium | reverse complement strand
GCGATGTTCTCTCGCACCGTGCCGCCGAACAGGAACACGTCCTGCTGCACGATGCCGATCTGGCTGCGCAACGAGGCCAGGGTCATGGCGCGGATATCCACCCCGTCGATCGTAATGCGGCCGGATTCGGGCTCGTAGAACCGCGGCAGCAGGGAGCACAGCGTCGTCTTGCCGGCGCCGGAGGGGCCGACGAAGGCGACCGTCTCCCCCGCCGCGACCGACAGGTCGATGTCCCGCAGCACGGTCCGGCCGTCGCCGTAGCCGAAGGTTACGGCTTCGAAGCGGATCTCCCCGCGCAGCGCGCCGGCGGGGGTGGCGCCGGGCAGGTCCACGATGTCCGGCGCCTCGGCCAGCAGGTCCAGGTAGCGGCGGAACCCTGCGATGCCCTTGGGGTAGGTCTCCAGCACGCCGTTGATCTTGTCCACGGGGCGCAGGAACACGCCCACCAGCAACAGGAAGGAGATGAACCCGCCCTCCGACAGCTGCCCGTGCAGCACGAACCAGGTGCCGGCCACCATCACCACCATCTGCGTCAGCCGCATGCCGAGATAGGTGATGGAGGAGGAGGCGGCCATCAGCCGGTAGGCCTGCAGCTTGGTGCGGCGGTACATCGCGTTGTCCACCGCGAACAGCCGGCGCTCGTGGTCCTCGTTGGCGAACGCCTGCACCACGCGCATCCCGCCCACGTTCTGCTCGATGCGGGCGTTGAAGGCGCCGACCTGGCTGAACAGCGCGCGGAAGTTCTGTGTCATGCGGCTGCCGTAGCGGGAGGACAGGATCGTCACGACGGGGGTAATGATCGTGGTCAGCAAAGCGAGCCGCCAGTTGATGGTGAACATCAGCGCGAAGGCACCGACGAACGTCATCAGCGCGATGAACAGATCCTCCGGCCCGTGATGCGCCACCTCGCCCACGTCCTCGAGGTCCTTGGTGACGTGGGTGATCAGGTTGCCGGTCTTGGAGTTGTCGTAGAACGAGAACGACAGCTTCTGCAGGTGGTCGAAGGCGCGGCGCCGCATCTCCGTCTCGATGTTGATGCCGAGCAGGTGTCCCCAATACACCACCACCGCCGTGAGCCCCGTATTGGCCAGGTAGACCAGCAGCAGCGCCGCCGAGGCGAGCAGGATGATGCCCCAGTCGCGGCCGGGCAGCAGCTGGTCGATGAAGGCGCGGATGGCCATGGGAAAGCCGAGCTCGAGCAGGCCGGAGAGCACGGCGCAGCCGAAATCGACCGCGAACAGTCGGCGGTGGGGTTGGTAGTAGCTGAAGAACTGTCGAAGCATCAACGTCACATACCCCCGGTACCGCCCTGGCCCAAGCGCCCGGTGCGCTCACGTGTGCGCTGGCGCGCCGGCAGTGAGGCGTGCAGCGGCCGGGGGCAGCGTGCGTGCGGCCATGTGAATGCCGTCACCCTGGCTGACGAGCTGGAACCCGAGTTCGGCCCACGCTGCCCGCAACGCTTGCCGCGAGAACAGCGTGATATGGCCGTTGCGTGGGGCAAGGTACCACCAGGCCATGCCTTGTGCAGCGAAATCGGCCGGCTGCACCAAGGTCGAGAACAGCACGGCGCCCTCCTCCGCCACGGCGGTAGCCAGGGCACGGATCGTGGCGCTCGGATCCGGCGTGTGCTCCAGCACTTCGAAGCAGGTGACGAGGGAGAAGCGCCGTTCGGGCAATGCGCCGGACCCGGCGCCGAACGGATCGTAGCTGACCGCGCTCATGCCGTGCTCCTGTGTAAGCAACGCCGCCAGCGCGCCATTACCGCCGCCGTAATCCAGAACCTCCATCCCTTGGCGGTCCGGGCCGAACAGCGACGCGACCAGTGCGGCGGAGGCGGCCGGGCGATCGGCCTCGTACTCCGGGTCCACCGCGGCATAGCCCTCGTTGTAGATCTCCCGGCGGAAATCCTCGTGGCTCCAACCATCGAAGTCGGTGGTGAACACGAGCGCACAGGCCGGGCAGCGGTGATAGGTGACCAGCCGGCCGGAGCGCGGCAGTGGCGGCTGGCGATGGTCCTCACAGCTTTTGTTGAAATCGACGGTGCCGATCGCGGCGGCTGGCGTGCCGCACAGCTTGCACGCGCGCGGCTCGGGCGCCGGTGCCCGGCGGATGCCTTTGGTGACGGGAGCAGCCGGCCGATGCGCCAGCACCGCCAGATCTTGCCGCACCGTCGCCAGCAAACCGCGCCAGTCACCCGGCTGGCCCTGCCGATAGATGCGCATCGTCGGATACCAAGGTGTATCCGCGCCCTCATGCCGCCACCGCCAGCAGCCGCGGAAGCGGGACAGCAGCCAAACGCGCTTGCCCATGGTGGCGGCGAGATGGGCCACTGCCGTGTCCACGCAGATCACCAGGTCCAGCCCGGCGATCAGGGCCGCCGTGTCATGCAGATCCTGCACGCCGTGCATCAGGTCGATCGCGCCCAGCGCCGCTGGCAGCTCCTTGGGCAGGTCGCGATGCTGCTGCAGGCTGTAGAACTGCACGCCGGGCGTCCCGGCCAGCACCGTCAGGTCATCCGGCGCCATCGACCGGCGCAGATCGTGCACGAAGCCCGGATTGCCCGCCCATGCCAGCCCGACGCGGAGGCCGGGCGCGTCGTCCACCCAGGGCGGGGGGGCCGCCGCATAGGGGAGCGGCGGCGGCACCGAACCGAGCCCGGTCCCAAAGATGCCGGGCAGGCTGAGCAGGGGGCAGATGACATCGAACGGCACGGGGTTAGGCCGCGACTCGACGACCTCGCTCACGCCTGGCGTCCCTTGCAACAGGCGGACGAGCGGCGCCTGCACGGCCAGCACCACCCGCCCGGCCCGCGCCGCCACCAGCGGGGCGTAGCGCACGAACTGCAGCGTGTCCCCCAGGCCCTGCTCGGCGTGGAGGAGGATGGTTTTGCCGGCGATGTCCTCACCCGACCAGACGGCAAAGCCGGGCGTCGGCTTGAACCCGTTGACGGCGATCCGGGCCTCATACAGGGCCCAAGCCTCCGCCGACATCTCACCGATGCCCAACAAGCGTTCGCCCTGGTGGAAGCGCGCGAGGGCGTTGCCCGGTGCGACCGCAACCGCACGCGCGCCGGCCGCCACTGCGTCCGGCCACCGGCCGAGCCCATCCAGCGCCAAGGCCCGGTTCATCAACGCCAGCGGCTCTTGCGGGCTGAGTTCGAGTGCCGCGTCCGCGAAGGCCAGCGCCTTGCCGTAGTCGCACAAGTTCCAGAGCACGCCGCTCAACGCCGTGGCATGCCGCGCCTCGGGGGCCAGCCGGAACGCCTCGGCCGCGTGGTGCAGCGCACCCGGCAAATCGCCGGATCGGACCATTGGCCCGGTCAGCCGCGCATGGGCGATGGGGTCGCCCGGGCGCTGCTGCACCAGCACCATGAAGGCGCCGATCCCAGCCTGCAGGTGTCCGAGCGCGCAAAGCGCCTGGCCGTTGAGCACCAGGATCGCGGCGTTGCCGGGGTAGGCCCGGTACGCAACGGAGAGGATGCGTAACGCGTCCTCCGCACGGCCACTGGCCAGCAACGCTTCGGCCTGGCCGACGATGTTTCTCTGCCGCCGTACGTAATCGCCCAAGACCGCCCCCTTTTGGAACGGGCCAACGATGCGGCAAGCGGGTTAACGGACGGTGAACCCACTCGGCGGGTAGCGGACAGGCAGGGAAGTCAGCCTACTGCCCCGGCCGCTTGTCGCCGATCGTCTGCAGCAACGCGACCAGCAACGCGTCGCGCCGGGCCGCGAGCGCCGGCACGCCCTGGCCGCCCGCTTCCGCCGCCACGCCGTCGATGATCGCGCGCTGCAGCTCCGGGGTCAGCGTGGGCTGGCCGAGCGAGCGCCACCAGACCTCGTTCGCCGGGCCGAGATGCTCCATGAAATGCGCCATGCCGCCCTCGCCGCCAGCCAGGTGGAAGGTGAGGTGCGGGCCCATCAGCGCCCAGCGCAGCCCGGGGCCATACGCCACCGCCGCGTCCACGTCCGCGACCGTCGCCACACCCTCCGCCACGGCGTGCACCGCCTCCCGCCACAGCGCCGATTGCAGGCGGTTGGCCAGGTGGCCCGGCGCCTCGCGGCGGAGGTGGATCGGGTGCTTGCCGATATGGCGGTAGAACGCGACGGCGGACGCCACCGTCTCCGGCGCGGTCCGCTCGCCACCCACTACCTCCACCAGCGGGATCAGATGCGGCGGGTTGAACGGATGGCCGATGACGAAGCGCTCCGGCGTGCGCAGGCCGCTCGCCAGGTCCGTCATCATCAGCCCCGAGGAAGACGAGGCGATCACCACCTCCGGCGGGAGTGCCGCCTCGAGGGCCGAGAACAGCGACCGTTTGGCGTCCGTGCGTTCCGGCGCGCTCTCCTGCACGAACTGCGCGCCGGCGACCGCTGCGGCCGGGTCGGCGTGAACGCTCAGCTCGCCGGGCGTAGCGGCAGGGGCGCCTAGGGCCTGCAGGGTCGGCCAGGCACGCTCGACGAAGCCGCGGACGAACGCCTCGGCATTCGGCGCCGGGTCCCAGACGGCCACGGCGAGACCGCGGGACAGGAAGTGGGCAGCCCAGCTGGCGCCGATCGTCCCTGCCCCGATAACAGCCACTCGGGTGATTGCCGCCGCATCATCCACCGCCATGCCCTCCCTGTTTGGGTTCGGTATGCCGCACCCCATGCGCTTTGCACATTGCAGACCGCTGTTGCAGCGCACAAAGGGCACTGGCCATTTTCTCAGACTTGCGTCGTTATATCTGACCAAACGCTTGTTTGGCCATACTCTGGAGATCGT
>CAXSEK010000276.1:0-4768 GCA_964235625.1 uncultured Acetobacteraceae bacterium | reverse complement strand
TGGCCCTCCGCCTTCAGGATGGCCAGCACGCGCCAGATCTCGGTACGGATGACGGGGGCGAGCCCCTCGGTGGCCTCGTCCAGGATCAGCAAGGCGGGGTTGGTCATCAACGCGCGGCCGATCGCCAGCATCTGCTGCTCGCCGCCGGACAGGGTGCGGCCCAGGTTGCGCCGCCGCTCGCGCAGCCGGGGAAACAGCGCCCAGATGCGCTCCAGCGTCCAGCGCGCCGTCCGGCCGCGGTCGGCGGCGGTGGCAACTAGGTTCTCCTCGACGGACAAAGTGGGGAATATCTGCCGCCCCTCCGGCACCAGGCCAAGCCCGCGCTGCGCCACGCCATAGGGCGGCAGTCCGGCGAGCGGGCGGCCGCCGAACGCGATCGCCCCGCTCCAGCACGGCAGCAGCCCCATGATGGTGCAGACCGTCGTGGTCTTGCCCATGCCGTTGCGGCCCAGCACCGCCAGCACCTGGCCGGGCGCGACCGACAGCGAGACGTCGAACAGCACCTGCGTCGCGCCGTAGCCGGCGCTGATCGTATCCACCCGCAGGGTCACGCGATCGCGTCCTCGCCGAGATAGGCGCTGCGCACCTCCGGATGGGCCCGGATCTCGGCCGCCGTGCCGGTCACCACGATGCGGCCATACACCAGGACGGAGATGCGGTCCGCCAGGGCGAACACCGCCTGCATATCGTGCTCCACCAGCAGGATGCCGAACTGCTTGCGCAAGCCGCCCAGCAGGGTGACGAGGCGCTCCGTCTCCTCCGGCCCCGCCCCTGCCAGCGGCTCGTCCAGTAGCAGCAGCCGCGGCTCGGCGGCCAGCGCCACCGCGAGTTCCAGCTGCCGCTTCTCGCCATGCGACAGCGTGGCCGCCGGCACGTCGGCGCGGTGCGCCAGCTGCACCCGGCCCAGCGCCGCTAGCGCCGCCGCGTTCAGTGCCGCCTCCCGCCGCACCGGCCGCAGGAACCGGAAGGAGGAGCCGGATCGCGCCTGCACAGCCAACGCCACGTTCTCCAGCGCGGTGAAGCCCGGGACGATGCTGGTGATCTGGAACGAGCGTCCCAGGCCGAGCCGCGCGCGCCGGGGCAGGGACCATCCCGTCACGTCTTGCCCGGCGATCAGCACGGCGCCGTTATCCGGGCGCAGCGTGCCGCTTACCTGGTGGATCAGCGTCGTCTTGCCGGCGCCATTCGGCCCGATCAGCGCGTGGATCTCGCCCGGCAGCACCGTCAGCGACACGGCGTCCGTCACCGTCAGGCCGCCGAACCGCTTGCACAGCCCGCACAGCTCCAGCAGCGGTTCAGACATTGGCCGGCCGCCGGGTCAGCCGCCGTGCCAGCCCGGGAGGGGCCGCCATGTTGTCCGCGAGCCCGGCCAGTCCATCGCGCATGAACAGCACCGCCAGGATCAGCATCGGGCCGAAGGCGAGCCGCCAATACACCAGCCATTGCGAGAGGTGTTCCTCCAGCAGCACGATCGCCAGCGCCCCCACGAAGCCGCCATACAGCCGCCGCGAGCCGCCGAGGATGACCATGAACAGCAGCTCGCCCGACTGCCCCCAGGACAGGGTGGCCGGCGAGACGAACTCGCTCGCATTGGCCATGAGCGCCCCGGCCAGGCCGCACACGCCGCCGCTCAGCCCATAGGCCGCGAGGCGGTAGGGGTAGGGCGCGAAGCCGAGCGCCTGCACCCGCATCGGGTTCTCGCGCGCGGCGCGCAGCACGCGGCCGAAGCGGCTGTCCAGCACCGCCGAGCACAGCAGCCACACCGCGACCAGGCTGCCAAGGCAGACGAAGTGGAACACCAGCGGGCGGGACAGCGCGTCCGTGCCGAACCACTGCGTCCGCGCATAAAGCGTGTAGCCGTCATCCCCGCCCAGCGCCGACAGCGAGGACGCCGTGAAGAACGCCATCTGGCCGAAGGCGAGCGTGATCATGATGAAGTGCGCACCGCTGGTCCGCAGCGACACGGCGCCGGTCAGCAAAGCCGCCACCACCCCCGCAGCGACGGCGGCCGGCACCACCGCCAGCGCGCCGGTCACGCCATACAGGTCGAGCGTGGCCACCGTATAGGCGCCGATGCCGAACATGGCCGCCTGCCCCAGGCTGATCAGCCCCGCCCCGCCCACCAGCAGCGACAGGCTGACCGCGGCCATGCCCAGGATCATTGCGCGGGCGAGCAGGGTCAGCGTGAAACTGTCGCCGAAGCCCGTAAAGGGCGCCACCGCCAGCAACGCCAGCACCAGTCCGGGCAGCCCCTGCTCCCGAAACCGCACAGGCAGGGTCAAGCCCGGCGGACCGGGAACAGACCCGCCGGCCGCACGCACAGGATTACCGCCATCGCGATGTAGACCAGCATGGAGGCGAGCGCCGCGCCGGTTTGCCGCGCGGCGGCGGCGTGCATCACCAGGCGCAACGCGTCCGGCAGCAAGGCCCGCCCCAGCGTGTCCAGCAGGCCCACCAGCAACGCCGCGAGGAATGCACCGCGGATCGAGCCGATGCCGCCGATCACGATCACCACGACGGCCAGGATCAGCACGCCGTCCCCCATGCCCGGCGCCACCGCGAACACCGGCCCCGCCAGCGCCCCCGCCAGCCCGGCCAGCATGGCGCCGAACCCGAACACCAGCGTGAACAGCCGCCGTATGTTCACCCCCAGCGCCGAGACGGTCGCCGGATGCGTGGCCCCCGCGCGCACCAGCATGCCCATCCGCGTGTGCTCCACCAGCAGCCAGAGCAGCACCGCCACCCCCAGCCCGATGGCAATGATCGCGAGGCGGTAGACGGGGTAGTTGAAGCCCGGCATCAGCTCGATCCCGCCGCCCAGCCACCCGCTCGGCTGCAGCACGGCGAGCGGTGCGCTGCCCCAAATCGCCCGCACTGCCTCGTCCACCGTCAGGATCACGCCGAACGTCGCCAGCACTTGGCGTAGGTGGTCACGCCCATACAGGTGCTGGAACACCACCAACTCCAGCGCCAAGCCCAGCACCACCGTGACGGGCAAGGTCAGCAGCAGCCCGAGCCAGAAACTGCCGGTCCAGACACCCAGCGTTGCCGCGACGTAGGCGCCGAGCATGTATTGCACGCCATGCGCCAGGTTGATGAAGTCCATTACGCCGAACACTAGTGTTAGCCCCGCCGCGACCAGGAACAGCAGGATGCCGAGCTGGACCCCGTTGAGCAGCTGGACCAGCAAGAGGGACGCCGGCATTCCTCGTACTTTAGGACGGCATGTGGCATTCGGCGGCGTAGCCGTCCACGTCGTCCGACAGCACCTTGCGCACCGTCTCGGTCGCGTTTTTGCCGTCCGGGCGTTTGACCACCTTGGTCAGCCAGAAATCCTGCACGGGGAAGTGGTTCGCCCCAAAGCGGAACTTGCCCCGGACGGAGCGGAAATCCGCCTTCTCAATCGCCGCCCGCAGCCCCGGCTTGTTCGCGAAATCCCCGCTCACGGCACGCACGGCCGAGTCGATCAGCGCCGCCGCGTCATAGCTCTGCGCGGCATAACTTGCGGGCACGTAGCTATAGGCCGCCTCGAAGGCCTTTACGAAGGCCAAGTTGCGCGGAGTATCGAGGTTCGGCGCCCAGGCGCCCGCATTGAAGAAGCCGACCGCCGCATCGCCCTGCGAGGGCAGCGTCGCTTCGTCCACCGTGAAGGTCGACAGGAACGGGATCCCCGCCAGCCCCGCTTGCCTGTACTGGCGCACCAGGTTCACCCCCAACCCACCCGGCATGAAAGCGAACACCGCATCCGGCTTGGCGGCCGCGATCTTGGCCACTTCGGCCGAGAAGTCGAGTTGGGTTAGCGGCGCGTAGATCTCGTCGAGCACCTCGCCCTTGAAGCGACTCTCAAATCCGGCGACGGCGTCCTTGCCCGCCTGGTAGTTCGGCACGATCACCACCACGCGCTTGTAGCCGGCATCCTGCGCAACCTGCCCCATGGTCGCGTGCGTCTGATCGTTTTGGTAGGAGGTCGCGTAGAAATAGGGGTTGCAGCCCTTGCCGGCGAAGGTCGAGGTGCCGGCGTTGCAGCTGACGAGGATGGTCCGGCTCTCGGTCACCGGGCGGTAGATCGCCTGCAGGATGTTGCTGAACACCACGCCCACCACGAAATCGACGTGGTCCCGCTCGATCGCCGCCCGCACCTTGGCCAACGCCACGTCCGGCTTCAGTTCGTCGTCGATCACCGTCGTCTCGACCGGTAGGCCGGCCATCTTGCCGCCGAGCTCCTTCGTGCCGAGCAGCCAGCCGTCGCGCATCTGCGTGCCGATCACAGCGCCGGGTCCGGACAGGGTCGCGACGAAGGCGACCTTCACGGACGCCGCCTGCGCGCGTG
Organism: uncultured Acetobacteraceae bacterium; assembly: GCA_964235625.1. Lineage (GTDB taxonomy): Bacteria > Pseudomonadota > Alphaproteobacteria > Acetobacterales > Acetobacteraceae > LMUY01. The sequence continues at coordinate 438 of CAXSEK010000276.1, read as the reverse complement.
CCGGGAGGCCGAAGGCGGTGGCCGCGGCGGCGCCTGCGAGCAGCATGCGTCTATCCATGGGGGATGCGTCTTTCAGGGTAGGGTTTGATCAAAAAAGCCCTTTCCCTCAGGGAGAGGGGTGGGTGAGGGGCCTTGGGACAGGCAGAACATCGGCAGGTGCCACGAAGCTCCTCACCCCGACCCTCTCCCACAACAGGGAGAGGGAGAGGGAAGGAGAGAACTCAATGGCCGTCAACCTCGACCTTGACCCGGCCTTCAGAGATGCGGACGGGGAAGCTGCGTGCTAAGCCCTGGGGAGATGCTCGTCATCACCGTTCGCCCGCATCCTGGAGCAAGCGCCGATGCCTGATACGGCCGTCCCCGTGCAGCGATCGGTCCGTGTCAGCCGCTACACGCTGACCGCCCAGGCGTTCCACTGGGTCGTGGCGGCATTGATGT
>CAXSEK010000275.1:0-4768 GCA_964235625.1 uncultured Acetobacteraceae bacterium | reverse complement strand
ATGCAGGACGCGTTCGAGGACGCGGTGCTGATGGGTGTGGCTGCCGAGGCGATGCGCCGCATCCTGGCCGACACCGTGGCGCACCTGCGCAGCCCCAAGCGGGCGTGATGCGGTCAGCCCTGTTGCTGGCCATGCTGTTGCTGGCGGCGGCCGGGCCGGACCCGGTCAAGCCGGACGCGGCGCCGCAATCGGTCCCCGATGCCTGGCAGCCGCGTGACACGGCGGAACTGGTGATCCTGGACAAGGTGAACGCCAAGGCCACCAACCTGACCCTGAAAGTGGGGCAGGCAGCGGAGAACGCCTCGCTGTCGTTCGCGCTGCGCGCTTGCGTGGCCCGGCCCCCCGACCTGCCGAAGGACTCGGCCGCGTTTTTCGACATCGTCGACAGCCGGCCGGGTGCGCCGGCGTTCCACGGCTGGATCCTGGCCAACGAACCCTCAGTATCCATGTTCCAACATCCCATCTACGACGTTCGTCTTGCCGCCTGCCACTGACGCGCTACCGCCGTTCCGGCAGGCGGCGCTGTTGCTGGACATGGACGGCACGCTGCTGGATTTCGCGCCTAGCCCGATGGCGGTGGTGATTCCGCCCACGCTGCCCGGCACGCTGGCCCGGTTGCGGGATGAATTGGGCGGCGCGCTCGCCGTGATCACGGGCCGGCCGGTGGACCAGATCGACACGCTGCTGCCCGGCGTGGTTCCCGTTGTGGCCGGCGAGCACGGCGGCGCGCTCCGCCCGGCCCTGGGCGCGGGCCTGACGCGGCCTGACCTGCCGTCTCCCCCGGCGGCAATGCTGGCCGAGGCGGAGGCGTTCGCGGCGGCCCAGCCGGGTGTGCTGGTGGAGCGCAAGGCGCGCGGCTTCGTGCTGCACTACCGCTTGGCTCCGGACGCCGCTGCTTCAGTCGCGGCGGCGGTGGCGGCGTGGGTGGCACCGGTCGCCGACCGCTTCCAGAGCCTGCCCGCGCATATGGCCTGGGAAATCCGCCCGCTTGGCGCGGACAAGGGCAGCGCGGTCGCTGCCGTGATGGCGCTCCCCGCCTTTGCCGGCAAGCTGCCGGTGTTCATCGGCGACGACGTGACGGACGAGGAGGGGATGGCTGTCGCGCGGCAGCTGGGCGGCGCCGGCCTGTTCGTCCCCACGGCGTTCGGCTCGCCTGGTGCAGTGCGCTCCTGGCTGGAGCACTGCCGCGGCGGCTGGGGCGCCCTCCCGTCTCCTTCTCCCTTTCCCGGTGGGAAAGGGCCGGGGTGAGGGAGCTCGGGACCCGGCTGCCGATAGAGAGGCGGGCAGCCGCGCGCGCCGCCATCATCGACCCACCCAGCCGCGACTTGAACAACACCTTCGCATAACATGTGGCAACGTGCGACCGGCGGGCGAACCGATGCTGGCTTGACCGGCGCATGCAGCACCCGCAGACACTGCCCGCTTACCAGGTGGATATCTCATGACCAACGCATTGCACGCAGTGCCCGCGTCCCCATCCCAGCACGGGTCGGCCTGGTGCCACGCCTGGCTAGGCCAGCGCGCGCGGCCGGTCTGCCTGGTCGTCGCCGTCCTGTGCGGCGCTGCCGTATCCGCGGCCCGGGCGCAGGCTCCGTCGGCCGACGCGGCGTCGGCCTTCGTCAATGCGACCGCGCGCCAGATGACCGCGATCATCGATAGCAGTGCGGATTCCGGCAGCAAGACCCGGCAGCTGCAGGCGGTCGTGGACCAGGTGGTGGATGCGGAAGCGATCGCCCGCTTCTGCCTCGGCCGTTACTGGCCGGCGGCCACCCCGGCGCAGCGCACGGCCTTTCTGGGGCTGTTCCACGCCGTGCTGCTCGACGGCGTGGCGGGACAGATCAGGGCCTACAAGGGCGTCACCGTGACGCTCGGGCGGGTTCAGCCGCATGATACGGACGTGAGCGTCAGCAGCGTCGTGCAGCGCCCGGACAACGAGCCGGCAAATGTCGATTGGGTCATCGAGCAGTCCGGGGGCGGCCTGAAGATTGAGGACATCGTCGCGGAAGGCACCAGCATGCGGCTGACCCGGCGTAACGACTACACTGCCTTCCTCGCAAGCCACGGCGGCAATGTCGATGCGCTACTGGCCGCCATGCGGCAGCGGCTCTCGCGGTAGCTTTCGCTGGCCAAGCTGCCGGGTCACCCGGCGGGTTGCCGACGTACTAGTAGCGCGGCAAGGCCCGCGGCCATGACCACCGCACGCGGCAGGGCCAGCTTGGTGTCACCGTGCCGCATCTCGCTGGCCAGCAGGGCTGCCGAGACCGCCGTCACCAGCAGGCCACCCAGGCGGCGTGTGCCGGGCGCCATCATCATCAGCCCGCCTGCCGTCTCCACCGAGGAGACGGCCCGCCGGGCCGTGCGAGACCAGCCGAGATGGCGGAACATCTTGTCGTAGCCGCCATAACCGGCGAGCTTGTCACTGCCGGCGACAGCGATCGCTGCACCGAGTGTCGGGAATGCATAGGTCATCGGATCACCTCCATCGCTTGCCAACGCTTGGACCCTGATCGCCGTTCGCTGACGGCTACGCCGCCGCGGCGTCCGGACGGATGTCCTTGATGTCGCGGAACGTCAGCGCCTCGTTGGCCTCGGCGACGCGGCGCAGCGAGAAGGTGGAGGAGGCGAGGAACACCGGGTCACCATCCACGTCGTCCGCCATAGCCGTGCGCTGCACTTGGCAGAACCGTTCCACCGCGCCCTTCTCGCCGCTGATCCAGCGTGCCAGTGCGTAGGGGACGCCTTCGAAGCCGATGCCCACGCCGTATTCGCCCTGCAGCCGGGCGATCAGCACGTCCAGCTGCAGCGTTCCCACCACGCCGACGATCGGCGGGCTGCCATCCTGCGGGCGGAACAGCTGCACAACGCCTTCCTCGGCGAGTTCCTGCAGTGCCTGGCGCAGCTTCTTCGCCTTCATCGCATCGTCCAGGCGGACGCGGCGCAGGATCTCCGGCGCGAAATAGGGCACGCCGACGAAGTTGATGTCCTCCTCCTCGCTCAGCGTGTCGCCGATGCGCAGCGTGCCGTGGTTCGGGATGCCGACCACGTCGCCCGCGAACGCCTCGTCGGCGATCTGGCGGTCCCGGGCGAAGAAGAACTGCGGCGCGTGCAGCGGGATCAACTTGCCGGTGCGGACCTGGCGCAGCCGCATGCCCCGCTGCAGCTTGCCGGAGCAGACGCGGGCGAAGGCGATGCGGTCGCGGTGGTTGGGGTCCATGTTCGCCTGGATCTTGAACACCAGGGCGGTGAGCTTGTCCTCGCTCGCCTGCACCGTGCGCGTGTCGGCCGGCTGGGCGCGGGGCGGCGGGCCGAACGCCACCAGGCTGTCCAACAGGTCGGTCACGCCGATCTCCTTGATGGCGCTGCCGAAGAACACCGGCGTCAGGTGCCCGGCGTTGAACCCGTCCAGCTCGAACTCGGGCAGGGCGGCGCGGGCGAGGTCGATCTCCTCGGCCATGGCGATCATGCGGTCGTCGGATTGGGACAGCGGCTCGGCCGTATGCACCTCCCGCGTGCGCAGATCGTAGGTGCCGGCGAAGGTGGCGGCGCGGCCGATCGGCCAGGTGACGGGGGCGGTGTCGAGCGCCAGCGTGTTCGCGACCTCGTCCAGCAGTTCGAACGGGTCACGCGCTTCGCGGTCCATCTTGTTGACGAAGGTGAGGATGGGGATGTCGCGCAGGCGGCAGATTTCGAACAGCTTACGCGTACGGGCCTCGATGCCCTTAGCCGCGTCGATCACCATCACGGCGGAATCGACCGCGGTAAGGGTGCGGTAGGTGTCCTCGGAGAAGTCCTCGTGGCCCGGTGTGTCCAGCAGGTTGAACACGCAGCCGCCATACTCGAACGTCATCACCGAGGTGACGACGGAGATGCCGCGCTCGCGCTCGATGCCCATCCAGTCGGACCGGGTGCGCCGCCGCTCCCCCTTGGCCCGCACGTTGCCCGCCAACTGGATGGCGCCGCCGGCCCGCAGCAGGCGCTCGGTCAGCGTGGTCTTGCCGGCATCCGGGTGCGAGATGATCGCGAAGGTGCGGCGGCGGGCAATTTCTTCGGCTTGGGTCATGGTTGCGTTCGTATTCCTGGCCCGATCATACTCCGGGCGTGTGGGACCTGGCAGACCTGTCGATCGACCTGGATGATTACGCGACCGACCTACGCCTTGTCGCAGTCGAGGTCGGCACGCCTCTAGGAACACTCCACATTATGGCCGCAGTCGCCGTTCAAGAATCGGCCCTGATCCTAAGCGGGTTGCATATCCATGGTGTCAGCGCCAATGATCTTGGCATTGCGAACCTCAGACGCCTCGCGCAGTTCGCCATGAAGGAGTTCGGTTACGATGACCTCGTCATTCAAGGAGCGGTTCGAACGAGCGGTGCGAACCCCGGCCGCACCCCGCGACTACTCCGGTTCACCCGCAAGGTTTGAACTCCGCTGGGAGCGGAACTTCACCAACACGATCGAAGCGATCAAGACGCTGCGGGATTGCGGCCTGACGCTGCACGAAGCGAAGCGGCAAATCGAAGACCTCATGGCATGTCGGTTCTTGGTCGTCGACCTGCCGTTCGTGCCGGACGTCGACGCCCTGATTGCCCGCATCGACGGGACCGGCGCCACCGCGAAGCTGGTGATGCCAGAGCCCGCCGCGTAGGCTGTCAGCGGGAGTAGAACTCCACCACCAGGTTCGGCTCCATCTGGACTGGATAGGGCACGTCCGTCAGCTTCGGGGCGCGGTTGAACTTGCCCTTCATCGCGCGGTGGTCGACGTCCAGGT
>CAXSEK010000274.1:0-4779 GCA_964235625.1 uncultured Acetobacteraceae bacterium | reverse complement strand
CGGCCGACAAGCAAGAGGGCCGACGGGAGGAGCAACCCGTTGGTGTTCTCGTTCGTACCCCGCTGCCCCCGCGTTCATCATGTTGTCGCAACAGCTTGACCCGGCATTCATCTTCCTCAGCAGCGACACGATCCAGAACCTCGCCGTGGAGCAGGCGGTCGCCAAGGCCGCCATTCCTACCGTCTATGCCGGCGGCGGTGTCGCGATTTTTGACAAGAAGAACCCCTGGATATTCCACATCCGACCGCCGGACAACATGGCCTGCGAAGCTACTGGCGAGGCGCTCGTCACGCAGATGAAGGCAGCGGATGTCGGCATTCTTCAGGTCCAGGACGATTACGGCGCCGCCTCGGCCAACGCGTTCGAGGCCGTCCTGGGCCGGACCAACGTCAAGGTCGTCGGGCGGGAGATATACGGCGCCTGCGACTACGACTTCTCCGCCCAGCTCCTGTCGCTTAAGAACAAAGGCGCGCAGGCGCTGGTCGCCATCTCCTACGTGCGCGATGGTGCCCTGGTGCTGAATAGTGGCGGACCTTGGGCATCACCGCCCCGCTCATCGGCAACTCGTCGTTCGGCAATCCCGCCTTGCTGGACCTGGTCACCCCCCGCCGATGTCGACGGCATCTACAGCATCATGGACGCCGTGATCGGTGAGGCAAGGAGTCCGGCCAGCGGAGCCTACGCGGCGAAACTCCTCGACCGATTCAAGATGCGCGCTGACCCGTTCGGCTCCTGCTCCTACGACGCCGCCATGATCCTAGCCGAGGGGCTGCGCAAGGTTGGCACCGACAAGGCCAAGCTGCGCGATTACTTCGCCGCGGCGAAGCGCTATGACGGCGTCACCCCCACCTACACGCACATTGTGCTGATCACGGCCGCCTCTATGGCTCGGGAGATATCCGGCAGCAGCCCGTCATGACTCGGTGGGCAGATTGCCGGCGGAACGCCGGCGATGCGCTCCAGCATGGCAGCAAGGGCGACAGTCGTCCCCGTATCGGCCGAGCACGCCAGCAAAGACGCGGCAATGCGCGACGCCGTCGCGATCGCTTGGTCCGACACAGTTTGCCGGAAGCGGTATCGACCGAAGATGAAGACGAGGAAGCACGGTTCCTGAACTCTACGACTGCCCATGCGGTGAAAGCTGGTCGAGCGACGACGACTGCACTTGCGGCGATCGATGCCCGAAGTGCCGGACGTCATGCAGCCCGATCCAGAGCGAGGACGCCTGAGCCAAGCCAGGCGCTCGCCGACCCTCCCCTTTTGGAGCCGACGATGCGCGACCGCGCCCTTTCACGAACGACCTCACCCTGATCCGGACGGTTGGCAGTCAGGCGCACCCCGTCCGCAACCGCGCGCTCATTACGCTCAGCGCCAGTCAGGCCCCCTACGTCCGTCTCCGTCAACGACTGCACCACAGTCTCCGCGACACTGCGCAGGAAGTCCCCGTCTCCGGATCTCGCCAGCAACTCGGCCAGCGGTGGTCCGGCATCAGGAAATCGCAGCACTCTCCAATGTGAGAGCAGAGTAGAACGTCAACGCGCCTGGCATGTTGGCGAAGCCCTTGAGGTCCTTGGTCATGGCATACCCTTGGTCTCGCCAACAAAGCCCAGCCAGCGGCACGTCCACTACCGACAGTTGCTCGATTTTTGCGTAGATCGCCCTGCGTTGCTCAAAGTCGAACGTGCGCCGGCCCTCTGCCAGCAAGGCATCCAGCTCGGGGAGGGACAAGCCGTAGGACCGGGTGTAACTGGTCGGCAGGTTGGTGCCGATGAAGTTGCTCATGCCATCCGGGTCGTTGCTCTCGTTCGTGGTGCCGTTCACCGTGATATCGTATTGGCCGCGGTTGCCGAGGGCGATGCGGGTCGCCCAATCCGGCAACACCAACTCGGCCTGTATGCCGATCTCCGCCAGGTGGCTCTGCATGATCTCGGCCGTGCTCTTGATCATGCCGTAGGTAGAGGTCGCCAGCAGCTTGCACGTGAAGCCGTTCGCCAGGCCGGAAGCGGCCAGCAGAGCCCTCGCGCGCGCCGGATCATAGGCCCAGCCATGGGATTTCGCCTCGTCGTAGAACGGGCTGGCGCGTTCGAACGGCAAGCTCTCCAGAACGCGGCCGCGGCCGAAGAATGCACCCTGCACGATCTCCTCCCGGCGGATGGCGATCGCCGCAGCCTGGCGCACGCGTGCATCACTGAACGGCCCGGTCTTGCAGTTGAAATACATATACATGAAAGGCCCCTCGGTCGTGTCCAGCTTGAACGCCGGATCCGCCTGAAGTCCGGCCATTGCAGCCCAAGGTACGTATTCGATCAGGTCGACGTCACCCGCATGCAAAGCCGAAACACGCGCATCCTCGTCCGCATAGGCAACGAAGCGGATCGTCTGCAGCTTGGGCAGGCCGGGCCGGTAATAGCGGTCGAACGCCTTCAGGTCGACATACGTGCCGCGCTCCTGCCCCGCCAGCACGAACGGCCCGGCGCCGACGCCTGGCCCGTTATTGTCCACCGACCCCCTCGCCACGATCGCGGCGAAATAGCTCGCGAACAGGTTGGGCAGCACGGCCGACGGCTCCTTGGTGAACAGCCGCACGGTGCGGGCGTCGGGGGTCTCGACCCTGACGATGCGCTGCATCTCGCCTTTCATGTAGGCCTGGCTCTTCTCTGCAGCGATCTGCTCGATGCTGTACCGCACGTCATCCGCCGTGACAGGTGCGCCGTTGTGGAACACCGCCTCCCGCAGGTGGAACACCCAGGCGCCGTCCTCCGCCCGCTCCCAGCGTTCCGCGAGTTCGCCGCGCATCTGGCCATCCGGACCGTATCCCAGCAAGCCGCGGAAGATCAGCAGCTTCACGTCCTGCGCGACCGTCCCCGCGTTCAGCCACGGCGCCAGGCTGGATGGCCAGGCTGAAAGGCCCATGACGAGGTGGTCCGGCGCGCGCGAAGCGGCCCGGGCGCCCTGCCAGCCGAGCAGCCTCAGGCCTGCAGTGGTGGCAAGGACCTGGCGGCGCGTCACTGGCATAGGCGGCTCCTACGTGGCGTCGTGAAGGTGACAGGCGGCGCGCTGGGCTGTGCCAACGGTCCGCAGCACAGGGCGCTCCACCCGGCAGCGGTCGAAGCTGTGCGGGCAACGCGGGTGGAAGGCGCAGCCGGCCGGCGGATGCAGCGGGGACGGCAGCTCACCCGGCAAGGCGGCGAACTGCTTGCGGCCGGTTTCCAGCCGCGGCATCTGCGCCAGCAGCGCCTTGGTGTACGGGTGCGTCGGTGCATGGAACAAGGCCGTCGCTGGTGCCTCCTCCACGATGCGGCCGAGGTACATCACCGCCACCCGGTCCGACAGGTGGCGGATCACCGACAGGTCGTGGCCAATGAACAGCAGGGCCAGTCCGCGGCTGCGGCGCAGGCCGGCCAGCAGGTTGATCACCTGAGCCTGCACCGAGACGTCCAGCGCGCTGACCGCCTCGTCGCACACCAGGGCGGCGGGCTGCACGGCCAGGGCGCGGGCGATGCCGATCCGCTGCCGTTGGCCGCCGCTGAACTCGTGCGGCAAGCGGTCCAGTGCCGACCCGTCCAGCCCCACCTCGGCCAGCAAGCCGGCCACGTAGCCGCGCATCCCCGCCCGCCCGATGATGCCGTACAGCAGCGGTGCCTCGCCCACCAGGTCCACCACCCGGCGGCGCGGGTTCAGCGAGGCCTGCGGGTCCTGGAACACCATCTGCACCCCGAGCGTCCAGGCGCGCGCGTCCGCCCCGCGCAACCCGGTGACCGGTTGGCCGCCCCAGCGGACCTCGCCCTCGGAGGGTCGCAGGATACCGGCGAGCATGCGGCCCAGGGTGCTCTTGCCGCAGCCGCTCTCGCCCACCAGGCCGAGCGCCTCCTGCGGCGCCACCGACAGGTCAACCTCTGCCACCGCGTGCACGGCCGCTGGCCGCCCGCCGCGCAGCCGCGCCAGCATGCCGAGTGGCGGCCCGGCGAACCGGCGCGACAGGCCGTGCGCCTCCAGCAGGGCGTTCATGCGCCGGGCAGCAGGGGATGCACGCAGCGGGCCCAGTGGCCGGGCTGCACCTCCGCCAATGGCGGAACCGGCAAGCAGGCCGCATCGGCGCGCGGGCAACGCGGGCGGAAGCTGCAGCCTCCCGGCAGGCTGGCCAGGCCGGGCATGGTGCCGGGGATCTGCCGCAGCTCCGCGCCAGGCTGGTTGCGGGCGGGAACGGAGGCCAGCAGCCCTTCGGCGTAAGGGTGAAGCGGCGCGCCCACGACCGCGTCGGACGCCGCCAGCTCCACGATACGGCCCGCGTACATCACGGCAACTTCGTCCGCCAGCCCGGCCACCACCGACAGATCGTGGGTGATCCACAGCATGGCGGTGCCGTCCGCGGCGCAGATGCGCTGCACCTCCGAGAGGATTTGCGCCTGGATCGTCACGTCCAGCGCCGTGGTCGGTTCGTCGGCGATGATGACGTCCGGCTGGTTGAGCAGGGCGGTCGCGATAGCGATGCGCTGGCGCATCCCGCCGGAGAACTCGTGCGGGTAGGCGTCGAGCCGCTCCTCCGGATGGGGGATGCCCATGCGGCCCAGCGCGTCGCGGGCCATGGCGCGGGCAGCGGCGGCGCGGACGGGGCGGTGAGCCTGCACGGCCTCCACCATCTGGGTGCCGACGCGCAACACATCATTCAGGCAGGCCATCGGGTCCTGCATGATCAGGGCGATGCGGTTGCCGCGCAGCTGGCGCATGCCGCGCTCCGTCAGGCTGCCCACATCCTGTCCGTTCAGCCGCACCCGCCCG
>CAXSEK010000273.1:0-4784 GCA_964235625.1 uncultured Acetobacteraceae bacterium | reverse complement strand
TCGTCTGGTTCGAGTTGCACGCCGACATGACGGCGGCGATTACGCGTGAGAAGCAAATCAAGGGTGGGTCACGCAAGAAGAAATCGGCGCTGATCGAGGCTGGCAACCCGCTTTGGCAGGATCTTTATCCGACGATCCTCTGATATCGGTCCAGCGTGGTGCGCGACCCTCTGGTTTGCTTCGCTACGCTCGCAATGACGAAGCTTCAGGGATCTCGCTCCCCCTCCGCGAACCGGTAGCCCACGCCCGGCTCGGTCCCCACCAGCGCGCCGCCCGATGGGCCGAGCTTCTGCCGGATATGACCGATATACACGCGTAGATACTGCACGTCGTCCACGTGCGCCTTGCCCCAAACTGAGGTCAGCAGGTGCCGGTGCGTCACAACCCGGCCGGCGCTGCGGACCAGCATGGCGAGCAAATCGTATTCCAGCGGCGTGAACGTGGCCAACTCGCCATCCACTTTCACCCGGCGGCGGATCAGGTCGATCTCCACGCCCGCCTTGCGCCATACCGCCTCCGCCCCCTCCTCCTTCAGCGTGCGGCGCAGGCAGGCGCGCAGGCGGGCAAGCAATTCGCCGACAACGAACGGCTTCTCCACGTAGTCGTCGGCGCCCGAATCCAGCGCGCGCACCTTCTCCGCCTCCCGGTCGCGGGCCGACACCACGATCACCGGAGCGGCCGTCATGGCGCGCAACTGGATCAGCGCATCCTGCCCGTCCATGTCCGGCAGGCCGAGGTCCAGCAGTATCGCGGCCGGGTGGCGCGTGGCGGCGAGGTGCAAGCCCTCCGCTGCCGTGTCCGCCCGCAGTGCGATGTAGCCCTCCGCCTCGAGCGCCGGGCGGAGGAAGCGGTGGACCTGCGGCTCGTCATCCACCACCAGAACGGCGCGCTCCGTCATGGCCGGGCCGCCGCCACCGGCAGGCGCAGGGTGACCACAGTGCCCGGCAAGCCGTCGGCCGGCAGGTCCGGGCGAGGGCTTTGCGCCGAGACGGTGCCGCCCATCGACTCCACCAGGCCGCGGGCGATGGCGAGGCCGAGCCCGGTGCCCGGTGGCCCGCGGTCTCCCCGGTCGGCGCGGAAAAAGCTGTCGAATACGCGCGTCAGGTCCTCCGGGGGGATGCCGATGCCGGAATCGGCCACGTGGGTTACAGCCATCGGCCCCTCGACAGCCACGCGGACCGAGATGAGGCTCCCGCCAGGCGCATATTTCACGGCGTTCTCCAGCACATTGAACAAGGCCTGCTCCAGCAGCGCCGGGTCGGCTGTCACGAAGGATGGCACGTCCGGCAGCCGCATGGCGACGTGGGGGCCCAGCGGCAAACGCGCTACGGCCGCGTCGATCACCTCGGCCAGCGCCACCGCGGCCAGGCGGGGCGCAATCTGGCCACTCTCCAGCCGGGTCATCTCGGTGATGTTGGCGAGGAAGCCGGCCATGCGGGCGACATCCTGCTCGATGCTGTCCAACAGGTCCGCGCGGGTCGCCGCGTCAATCCGGTCCCAGGCCGAGCGCAGCGTGCCGGCCGCGCCGCCAATGCCGGTGAGTGGCGTGCGCAGGTCGTGGCCGAGCGAGGCGAGCAGCGCGGTGCGGAGGCGCTGCGTCTCCTCCATCGCCTCGGTGCGGGCGCTGGACTGGACCAGCACCACGCGCTCCCACGCGATGGCGGCGCTGTCGGCGAGGGCGGCCAGCGTCTGCAGGGCGGGGGCGGAAGGCGGCGGGTCCCCCCGCACGCCGAGCACGCCGAGACTGGCGCGCACGGTCCGCAGCGGGAGGAAGCGCCAGGTGCCACCGGGGAGCGTGGCGGTGCCGCGGCCGGCTGGCTCGCCATGCGTCCAGCACCAGCGCGCGGCAGCCCAGGCCCCCTCGTCCACCGTGTCGGCATTGGGTGCCGCGGCGCGGATATCCAGCTCGCCATGGACGGGGGCCAGAACCACGGCGCGGCCCGCCACCTCGGAGGCGGAGCGCGCGATTTCGGTCAGCAGATCGGGCTCGGTGGCGGCTTGGCCGAGCCGGCGGCTGAAGGTGCCGATGCGGCGCAACCCCTCCACCCGCGCTTGCGCCGCAACGGCCGTGCTGCGCGCCCGGCCCGCCAGACCGCCCGCGAGCACAGCCACGATGATGAACACCAGCAGCCCGATGAGGTCACGCGGGCTGCCGATGGTGATCGCGTAGACCGGCGGGATGAAGAAGAAGTCCCACAGCAGGAAGCCGGCTGCCCCCGCCGCGAGGGCCGCGCGCATGCCGGCGAACGTCGCGGCGGCCACCACGGCAGTGAGGTAGACCATCCCCATCGCCTCGGCCGGCACGACGCCGCGAAGCATCACGCCGCCGGCCGTCATCGCAACCAGCAGTCCGGCCACCGCGGGCCACACCCACCACGGATGGCGCGCGCCGGCCGGCAAGCGGGTCTGGAGGCGGGCGGCCTGGCGCGGGACGATATGGATCGCCACGTCCGGCGCCCGCTGGATCAGGGCGGTGACCAGGCTGCCCCGCAGCATCCGCCGCCAGCGCGGCACGTTCGCGCGGCCGATCACCACATGCGTCGCGTTGCGCGTGCTGGCCGTCTCCAGCACGGTGCCGATCAGGTCCTCGCCGACCCGCGTCTCGATCGTGGCGCCCAATTGCTCGGCCAGGGTCAGCGCGCTGCGGGTCGCGTCCAGCGAGGCGGCGCTCTCCACGTGCAGCACCACCCAGGGCGCCCGCAGCGCGTCGGCCAGGCGCTTGGCCGCCCGCACCACCGCCTCGCCGCGGGCGTAGGGGCCGACCAGCGCCAGCACCCGCTCGCCCGACGGCCAGGCGCCGGACAAGCCGCTGCGGCGCATCCAGTCCCGCACGTCGTCGTCCACGTGGGCGGCGGCGCGGCGGAGGGCGACCTCCCGCAATGAGGCGAGGTTGCCCTCCTTGAAGAAGCCGTCCAGCGCGCGGGTCGCGGTGTCAGGGCGGTAGATCTTGCCCTCCTGCAGCCGGGCGCGCAGGTCGGCGGGCGGCAGGTCGATCAGCTCGATCTCGTCGGCCGTATCCAACACATGGTCGGGCAGGGTCTCGGTCACCCGGACGCCGGTGATGCGGGCCACGTCATCGTTCAGCGATTCGAGGTGCTGCACGTTCAGCGTCGCCCACACGTGCAGCCCGGCGCGCACCAGCTCCGCCACGTCCTCCCACCGCTTGGCATGGCGGCTGCCGGGCGCGTTGGTGTGGGCAAGTTCGTCCACCAGCAACAGGCCGGGGCGTCGTTCGAGCGCGGCGTCGGTGTCGAACTCCTTGAGCATTTGGCTGCGATAGGCGATCTCGCGCATCGGCAGGACCGGCAAGCCGCGCAGCTCGGCCTCGGTGCCGGCGCGGCCATGGGTCTCGACGATGCCGCAGAGCACGTCCACGCCCTCGGCCTGGCGGCGGCGGGCCTGGACGAGCATCTCCCACGTCTTGCCGACACCCGGTGCAGCACCGAGGAAGATCTTCAGGCGTCCCTTGGCCTCGGCAGCTGCGTGAGCGATCAGCGCGTCGGGATCGGGGCGGCCGTCGATTGGCATGGGAGACAGCCTATTCTTCTCCCTCCCCCTTGGGGAGAGGCGTCCTCACGCGCGTTGTCCAGCAATCACGGGATCCCACGCCCCTCACCCCGGCCCTCTCCCGTGAAGGACGGGAGAGGGGGGGGGGAAGAGGAAGGCGGTCAGGGGGTCGCCGCGTCCAGCGCCAAGTTCAGCTCCAGCACGTTCACCCGCGGCTCGCCGATCAACCCGGCCAAGCGGCCGCTGGTGTGGGCAGCAAGCAGCGATTGCACCTTGTCGGCCGGCAGCTTGCGGGCGGTGGCCACGCGGTCCACCTGGCGGGCGGCATCCTCTGGCGAGATGTCCGGGTCCAACCCGCTGGCCGACGTGGTCAGCATGTCACCCGGCACCGGCGTCGGGCCGGCGGTCTTGAGGTCGCCGGTCACCCGGTCGATCAGCGCCTTGGATGTCGGGCCGAGGTTCGAGCCGCCGGAGCTGGCGGCGTTGTATGGCGCCGGGACCTGCTTGGTGCTGTCGTTCGGGTCGGTGTCCGTGGTGGCGGAGGGGCGGCCGTGGAAATACTGGTCGGCGGTGAAGTTCTGGCCGAGCAGGGCCGAGCCCACCACCTTGCCGTCCTTCTGGATCAGGCTGCCGCCGGCGAGGCCGGGCACGACGGCCTCGGCGACGCCCACGAAGGCGAATGGCAAGACGAGGCCGGTGAGGATCGTGAACAGCACGACCAGCACCAGAGCGGCACGGAAATGTCTCATGACACGAGTCCCAGGGTGACGAGTATGAGGTCGATCAGCTTGATGCCCACGAACGGAGCCACCAGGCCGCCAAGCCCGTAGATCAGCAGGTTGCGCCGCAACAGCGCCGCCGCCCCGATAGCGCGGAAGGACACGCCGCGCAGCGCCAGCGGCACCAGGGCGATGATGATCAGCGCGTTGAAGATCACCGCGGAGAGGATGGCGCTCTGCGGCGAGTGCAGCCGCATGATGTTGAGCGCCCCCAGCTCCGGATAGGTGACGACGAAGATGGCCGGCAAGATGGCGAAGTATTTGGACACGTCGTTGGCGATGGAGAATGTGGTCAGTGAGCCGCGGGTGATCAGCAGTTGCTTGCCAATCTCCACGATCTCAATCAGCTTGGTGGGATCGCTATCCAGGTCCACCATGTTGCCGGCTTCACGCGCCGCCTGGGTGCCGGTCTGCATCGCGACGCCCACGTCGGCCTGCGCCAAGGCGGGGGCGTCGTTGGTGCCGTCGCCGCACATGGCGACCAGGCGGCCCTCGGCC
>CAXSEK010000272.1:0-4788 GCA_964235625.1 uncultured Acetobacteraceae bacterium | reverse complement strand
GGCGTGACGGCGGTGTGGCTGCTGCCGTTCTATCCCTCGCCGCGGCGGGATGACGGCTACGACATCGCCGACTACCGCGGCGTGCACGCCGATTACGGCACGCTGGCCGACGCGCATGCCTTCGTGCAGGCGGCGCATGAGCGTGGGCTGAAGGTGATCACCGAGCTGGTGATCAATCATACCTCGGACCAGCATCCCTGGTTCCAGCGTGCCCGCCAAGCCCCGAAAGGCAGCCCGGAACGCGACTTCTATGTCTGGTCCGACAGCGACGAGAAGTATGCCGGCACCCGCATCATCTTCACCGACACCGAGAAGAGCAACTGGACCTGGGACGAGACCGCCCAGCAATACTACTGGCACCGCTTCTTCTCGCACCAGCCGGACCTGAACTTCGACAATCCGGCGGTGATGGAGGAGGTGCTCTCCGTCATGCGGTTCTGGCTGGACCTCGGCATCGACGGGCTGCGGCTGGACGCGGTGCCCTACCTGGTGGAGCGCGAGGGCACCAACAACGAGAACCTGCCCGAGACGCACGCGCTGCTGAAGAAGATCCGCGCCGAGATGGACGTCCACGCGCCGGGCCGGATGCTGCTGGCGGAGGCGAACCAGTGGCCGGAGGACGCCCAGGTCTATTTCGGCGAGGGCGACGAGTGTCACATGTCGTTCCATTTTCCGCTGATGCCGCGCATGTACATGGCGATCGCGCGGGAGGATCGGTTCCCGATCACGGACATCATGCGGCAGACGCCGGCGATCCCGGCGAACTGCCAATGGGCGGTGTTCCTGCGCAACCATGACGAGTTGACGCTGGAGATGGTGACCTCCGGCGAGCGGGATTATCTTTGGGAGACGTATGCGGCCGACCGCCGGGCCCGGTTGAACCTGGGTATCCGCCGCCGCCTCTCGCCGCTGCTGCAGCGGGACCGCCGGCGGATCGAACTGATGAACGGGTTGCTGTTGTCAATGCCGGGCACGCCGGTGATCTACTACGGCGACGAAATAGGCATGGGGGACAACATCTTCATCGGCGACCGTGACGGTGTGCGCACGCCGATGCAGTGGTCGGTCGACCGCAATGGCGGGTTCTCCCGGGCCGACCCGGCAAAGCTCGTGCTGCCCCCGATCATGGACCCGATCTACGGTTTCCAGGCAGTGAACGTCGAAGCGCAGGCCTCGGACCCGTATTCGGTGCTGAACTGGATGCGGCGCATGCTCGCCGTGCGGCAGCGCCACAAGGCGTTCGGCCGCGGCACGCAGCGGTTCCTGTATCCGGACAACCGCAAAGTGCTCGCCTACCTGCGCGAGTACGAAGACGGCGAGGATGAGACGATCCTGTGCGTCTACAACCTGTCCCGCTCGGCGCAGGCGGTGGAGCTGGACCTGTCGGCGTTTGCGGGCCGGGTGCCGGTGGACGTGGTCGGCGGCTCGGTGTTCCCACCCGTCGGGCAGCTCAACTACTTGCTGACACTGCCGCCGTTCGCGTTCTACTGGTTCCTGCTCGCCTCGGACACGCAGATGCCGTCCTGGCATTCGCCACAGCCCGAGGCGATGCCGGAGTTCTCCACCATCGTGCTGCGCTCCTCCCTGGAGGAGGTGCGGCCCGGCTATGGCCGGACGGTGTTGGAGAACGAGGCGCTGCCGCAATACCTACCGAAACGTCGGTGGTTCGCCTCCAAGACGGAGACGCTGACCGGGGTCAAGGTCGCGTATTTTGCGATGATCAGCCCACCGCCGGAGCCGATCTTCATCACCGAGATCGAAGCCCGCTTTGGCGACCGCAGCGAACGCTATACCTTGCCGATGGGTACGGTGTGGGAGGATGAGGCGATCGGCAACCTGCCGGCGCAGCTCGCCATGGCGCGGGTGCGGCTCGGGCCGCACGTCGGCTACCTGACGGACGCGTTCGCGATCGATGGGTTCACCCGGGCCGTGCTGCGCAACATGCGCTCCGGCGCCGTGGTGCCGCTCGAGGGGGGCGGCGCTCTGGAGTTCCGACCGACGTCGCTGATGGCAGCGCTGGACCTGGCGGAGGATGCGGAAATCCGCCGGCTATCCGCCGAGCAGTCCAATTCATCCTTGATTGTTGGCGAT
This sequence comes from uncultured Acetobacteraceae bacterium, assembly GCA_964235625.1. Taxonomy (GTDB): domain Bacteria; phylum Pseudomonadota; class Alphaproteobacteria; order Acetobacterales; family Acetobacteraceae; genus LMUY01. The sequence goes on along the minus strand of CAXSEK010000272.1, from coordinate 2,697 downwards.
ACGCTGGTGCTGAAGGTGGTGCGCCGGGTCAGCGCCGGGGTGCATCCGGAGGGTGAGATCACCCGCTTCCTCACCGAGCGCGGGTTCGCCAACACCGCGCCGCTGTATGGCGAGGTGGTCCGCGTGACCGACGGCACGCCGCACACGATCGGTATCGTGCAGGGGTTCGTGCGCAACCAGGGCGATGGCTGGGGCTGGACGCTTGAGTTCCTGGAGCGGACGGTGGACGAGCTGTCCACGACGGGCAGCGAGGGCGAGGGTGCGGAGGATGCGTTCTCCGCCGTCAACAGCTTTGCCGCGGCGATCGGGCAGCGGCTGGGCGAGTTGCACGCGGTGTTCTCGGCCCCATCGGATGACCCGGCGTTCTCACCAGAGCCGGCCACCCCGGCTGTGCTGGAGGCGTGGGCGCAGGGTGCCATCGAGCAGATCGACATGGCGCTGGGCATGCTGGGCCGGGTGACCGAGTGGCCGAGCCCGCAGGCGCAGGCACGGGCTGCGACGCTCACCGGGCACGCGGATGCGTTGCGGTCTGCGGCCCGCACGCTTGCGGTGGCAGGCAGTGGCTCGCTGCAGACGCGCGTGCACGGCGATTTCCACCTTGGCCAGGTGCTGGTGGTGCAGTCGGACGCGTATCTGATCGACTTCGAGGGCGAGCCGGCGCGCACGATGGAGCAGCGCCGGGCCAAGCAGTGTGCGATCCGTGATGTGGCTGGGCTGCTGCGCTCGCTGGATTACGCGGCGGCGGCGGCGTTGCCGGGGCGGGTGGCGGCGACGCCGGCCGCTTCGGGCCGCCGGGCGGAGATCCTTGAGCGGTTCCGGGTGGAGGCGGAGGCGGCGTTCTTGGATGCCTATCGCGCCGTGCTGGCGGCGTCCCCGGTCAAGTGGGTGCAGCCGGCCGGCGAGGCGGCGATGCTGGATTTGTTCCTGCTTGAAAAGGCGGCTTACGAGATCCGCTACGAGGCGGCGAACCGGCCGACCTGGATCGGTATCCCGTTGGAGGGGATGTATACGATTGCGGCGCGGCTGCTGAACCTTCCGGCGGAGGATGGGATTTGAGCCCGCGCTTCTGCCGCAGCAACCCTGACCGGTCTCGCGTGCGGCCGCTCCTCCCCCCAGCCCCATCCCTCAAGGGGAGGGGGAGCTGGGCCACATCCGCCTCAGTTGAGCTATCTGTGGTTTTTACGACCCTTGGAGGCGACCATGCCTGACGCCTTCAATGATCTTGGGCTGAACCCGGGCGCCATCGAGGCGATCGTCAATGCTCGCCACGGCGACCCGTTCGCCGTGTTGGGGCCGCATGACGGATCGGTGCGCGCCTTCATTCCCGGGGCCGACAGCGTGGCCGTAGTGGACCGGGACACCGGAATGGTGGCGGGCGAGCTGCAGCGGGTGCATCCGGCGGGGTTCTTCGCGGGCACGGTCGGTGCGCACGGCCCCTACCGCCTGCGCATCGGGCAGGGGGATGCGAGTTGGGAGACGGAGGATCCGTATTCCTTTCCGCCCGTGCTGGGCGACCTCGACGTTTATTTGCTGGCGGAGGGGCGGCACCTCGATTTCGGGCGCGCCCTCGGGGCGCATCCGACAGTCATGGAGGACGTACCCGGCGTTCGGTTCGCCGTCTGGGCGCCGAACGCGCAGCGCGTGTCGGTCGTGGGTGACTTCAACGCGTGGGACGGGCGGCGCCATCCGATGCGAAAGCGCCACGGGCCGGGCGTGTGGGAGCTGTTCGTGCCGCGTATCGGTGCGGGCGTGTTCTACAAGTTCGAGATGACAGGGCCGTCCGGCGAGACGCTGCCGTTGAAGGCGGATCCGGTGGCCTGGGCGGCACAGATCCCGCCGCTGACCGCCTCTATCGTGGTCGATGACCTGCCGTTCGCCTGGACGGATGCCGATTGGGTCGCGGACCGGGCCACACGGCAGTCTGAGGGCGCGGCAATGTCCATCTACGAGGTGCATGCCGGGTCCTGGTCGCCGGCGGCGAGCATGGGCGTGGACGGGTGGGACCGGCTGGCGGATCAGCTGGTGCCGTATGCCGCCGGGCTCGGGTTCACGCATATCGAGCTGCTGCCTATCATGGAGCATCCGTTCGGCGGCTCCTGGGGCTACCAGCCGCTCGGGCAGTTCGCGCCCTCCTCGCGGCTTGGACCACCGGCGGCGTTCGCGCTGTTCGTGGACCGCTGCCACGCGGCCGGGATCGGCGTGATCCTGGACTGGGTGCCGGCGCATTTCCCGACCGACGAATACGGGTTGGCCCGGTTCGACGGCACGGCGCTGTACGAGCACCAGGACCCGCGCGAGGGGTTCCACAAGGACTGGAACACGCTGATCTACAACCTCGGCCGCAATGAGGTACGTGCGTTCCTGATTGGCTCGGCGCTGTTCTGGCTGGAGCACTATCATGCGGACGGGATCCGCGTAGATGCCGTGGCCTCGATGCTATACCGCGACTACAGCCGCAATGCGGGCGAGTGGGTGCCAAACCAATATGGCGGGCGGGAGAACCTGGAGTCCGTCTCCTTCCTGCAGGATTTGAGCCGTGCGGTGGCGCAGCGCGTGCCAGGCGCCGTGCTAATCGCGGAGGAGAGCACGTCCTGGCCGGGCGTGACCAGGCCGGCAGACGAGGGGGGGCTCGGCTTCACCTACAAGTGGAACATGGGGTGGATGCACGACACGCTGCATTACATCGAGGAGCAGCCG
>CAXSEK010000271.1:0-4796 GCA_964235625.1 uncultured Acetobacteraceae bacterium | reverse complement strand
CGGCACGGGGCTGGGCCTGGCAATCGTCAAGCACATCCTGAACCGCCACCGCGGGCAGTTGGCGATCGAGAGCAAGGAGGGCGAGGGCGCGACCTTCACCGTCTGGCTCCCGGCAGGCGGGCGCGCCTAAAGAGGGTCTCTGCAACTTGCCTAGAGGTTGTGGGAACGAAGTCGCTCTTTGGACGACTGTGGGTCAAGCCTTGGCCTGTCAGCCAACCGCGCCGCCATGCCCGCCCAAAGCGCCGGGCATGGTCCGCATTGTCTCTTTATGTCCGGCAGACGCACCATTTCGCTCGTCCGCCGGCCCATCTCGACCAGGCGCCGGGCGGACACCCTGCCTTCCAACCACGGAACGCTCCATGCCCTTCGACAGCACGAGTTCAGTCGTCCAATGGTCCCGGCCGAAACCGGCCGATGCTGACGCCGCCCTGCTCGACCTGCTCGGCCCGGTCGATAGCCTCCATGTGCTCGTCATCGGGCCAGGCAGCCTTGCCCCGGTGCTGGCGCTGCACCGACGTGGCGCCGCCCGTGTCACGGCCGTGCGCGCCGGCACCCGCGTGCGGACGGACCCGGCCGATGCCGCCCTCGTGCTGCACCTGAGCGATGCCGCCACCGCCGCATCCGCTATCGACTATGCACGCCGGGTCATCCGGCCGCTCAACGTCATGGTGCTGCACTTGGCGTCGGATGCGCCGTTCACCCTGCTGCCGCACGTCCGGCAGCGCTTGGCGGAGAGCGGCCTGAGCGTCGGGCGGACGGCGTCCATCGGCGGCTGCACTGTGCTGCTAGCCGACCGGCCGCTCTTTGGGCAGCTGAGATGTGCATAACGCCATGCGGGTGATCTCCGGCCGGATCGGCGGGATCGCCAACATCGCGGTCAGCGTCCTGATCGCGATGGGGCTCTCGATGATCGTCCGCCCGGTCACGGCGACACTGAACCAGACTCTCGGCACGGTGTGGCCGTTCTCCACCGTGCACTGCGACTCCCACCACTCCCCGGGATGTGAATCCAGCGAGTCCTTGGCCGATGCGCCTCTCACCGGCGGCCGCTTCGGGATCGCCGACCGTTGATCACGAGCAACCGGCCGCTCCCGGCACCGCGGGGCCTGGACGCCGCATCCCGCCGCGTGCTGGCCCGCTTCTGCTTCGGGCTGGGATGGTTCGGCATGATAGCCTTTGTCCCGGCGCTTGTCGGGGTCACCACACCGGCGAGTGCGGCGGCCTCGTTCGGCACCTACTGCTCGTTCGGTGCACTACTCCGGGTGTTCATCGCCGCCCGGCAGGGGGAGAAGCCCGGTGCCGCCACCCTGAACAGCTGGGATGAATGCCTCGCCTTGGTGGCCGCCGGCATGCTCGCCTACTTCGCCGCCCGCTTCCTCACTCCGTAGGGCGGAATGCGCTTTGGCATCCGACCACCACCCGCACAAAATCGGACGCGAGGCCTGCGTAAGAGCGATGCCGCTTCAACCCGACAGCCCTAATCCACCAGTGCCGCGTAGGTCAGCACTCGCAGTTCGCGGCGGATCGGGTAGGTAGACGAGGGCGACAGCTGGGTCAGCAGTACCACCGCCAACTCCTCCGCCGGATCCACCCAGAACGCCGTGCTCGCCGCACCACCCCAGGCCACCTCACCCGGCGTCCCCACGATCTGCGCGCGCGCCGGGTCCAGCATGACGGAGAAACCCAGGCCGAACCCGACCCCCTCGTAGCTGCTCTCGCTGAAGCGCGGCATGCCCATCGCCGCCATGTCGCCGCGCAGATGGTTGCTCGTCATCAACTCGACGGTCTTGCGCCCGAGCAGCCGCACCCCGTCCAGCTCGCCCCGGTTCAGCATGAACTGGCAGAACCGCATGTAGTCGCCCGCCGTCGACACCAGGCCGCCACCGCCGGAGCAGATCGCGCGCGGGGAGAGGTAGCGGCTGGTCGCCGGGTCATCCAGCAGGCTCACGCCGCCGCTCGCGGACTTCCCGTAATTGGCCGCGAACCGCCCCGCCTTCTGCGCCGGGACGTGGAACGCCGTGTCCACCATGCCGAGCCTTGCCACCACCCGGTTCATCAGGAAGTCGCCGAACGGCTCGCCGGACACGGTGGCGACCAGGTGGCCCAGCACGTCCGTCGCGATGCTGTAGTTCCACTCCGCCCCCGGCTGCGCCAGCAACGGCAGCGCCGCCGCCCGCTCCACCAGCTCGCCCAGCGTGCACTCCGCCGTCTGGAAGTCGATCCCCTCGTCGCGATACAGCGCGTCCACCAGGGTGGACTGCATGAACCCGTAGGTCAGCCCGGACGTGTGGGTCAGCAGGTCGCGGATGGTGATCGGGCGGGCCGCCGGGACGGTGTCGAGCTTGCCGCGCTGCCCCCCCGTTGCCACCCGCATGGTGGTGAAGCACGGGAGGTAGTGGCTGACCGGGTCGTCCAGTTGGAACCGCCCCTCCTCGTATAGCATCATCACGGCCACGCTGGTGAGCGGCTTGGTCATGGAATAGATGCGCACGATCGTGTCCGGCGCCATCGGCAGCCCGGCCGCCTGATCCGCCATACCGCAGCAATGCAGCTGCGCCACCCGGCCGCGCCGCGCCACCATGGTGGTGACGCCCGCCAGCTTGCCGCTGTCCACCAGGCGCTGCCCCCAGTCCCGCACCCGGCCGAGCTGCTGCGCCGACAGGCCGACAGCCTCCGGCGCGGTCCCCATGGTCGTGTCCATCGGCTGGTTCCCCCTGCGTGCCGTTTGACACTACCGCGCCCCGCCCCGATCGTCAGGCCCAAAGCGAGGGAGACAAGGCGCATGCGTGCGATGGTGGTGGGCGACGATGGGCTCGAGCTGCGGGACATCCCGGTGCCGGTCCCAGGGCCGGGCCAGGTGCTGGTGCGTGTGCGGGCGGCCGGGCTGAACCGGGCGGAGCTCGCGATGGCCGCCGGGCACGCGCACGGTGCGCTGGGTGGCAAGGGCGCCACGATCGGCCTGGAATGGGCGGGCGAGGTCGCCGCCGTGGGGACGGGGGTGCCCGGGGTGCACGAGGGCGACCGCGTGATGTGCTCCGGCAATGGCGGCTATGCGGAGTATGCGGTCACCGATTACGGCCGGGTCAGTGCCTTGCCGGACAGCAACATGGGCTGGGAACAGGCCGCAACGCTGCCGATCGCGCTGCAGACGATGCACGACGCCGTGGTCACCAACGGCCACATGCAGCGCGGCCAAGCGGTGCTGATCCAGGGCGCCAGCTCCGGCGTGGGGCTGATGGGCATGCAGATCGCCCGCGAGATGGGCGCCGCACTGGTGATCGGCACCTCCACCAGTGCGGACCGGCGGGCCCGGCTGGCCGGATACGGGGCGGACCTCGCCGTGGACAGCGCAGACCCGGCCTGGCCGGACGCCGTGCTGGCGGCGACGGACGGCCGTGGGGTGGACCTAATCGTGGACCAGGTTTCGGCTCCGGTCATCAACGCCAACTTGAGGGCGACGCGCATCCTGGGCCGCGTCGTCAACGTCGGCCGGCTGGGCGGCAGCAAGGGCGAGTTTGATTTCGACCTGCACGCCATGCGACGCATAAGCTACGTGGGTGTCACGTTCCGCACCCGCAGCGTCGAGGAGGTGCGCGAGATCAACCGGCGCATGCGCGAGGATCTATGGCCAGCCGTGGAAGCAGGGCGCCTGCGCCTGCCGATCGACCGGGTGTTCCCGCTAGAGCAAGCTGTCGAGGCCCAGGCGCACATGAGGGCCAACGGGCATTTCGGCAAGATCGTTCTAACGACGTGACCACGGCGCCCTGCCACGTCAGGCAGGGCACTGCGTCATGTCTACCGGGTGGGTGTCGTTGTCACGTTGCCCTGCGGGAGCGGCGTGGGATAGGCCATGTTGCCGGTGTCCGTCGGGGCGCGCGGATCCGACCGCGGTGTGCCGCTGCATGCGCCGAGGGTGAGCAACCCAAGCGCCAGGATCGAGAGTGGAAGAACTCTGGTCATGGAAATTCGTCCTTGTGGTGCAAGCGGTCCGAACCGTTCCGCCCCTGTCACCGATCTGATAAGCCTGGCGGCCGGATGCAGTTGCATGGCACGGCCTTCTCTCGGCCCATGCGCTTCAGATCTGCAGGCTGCCCACGCTCGTGCCGCCGCATACGAACAGCGTCTGCCCCGTGACGAACCCGGCCGCCGGGTCGGCGAAGAACAGCACCGCACGGGCCACGTCCTCCGGCCGGCCCAGGCGCCGCACGGGGATCGTGCGCGCGAGCTGCTCAATGCGGGGATCACCTTCCGGCAGCACGCCATGGAACTGGTCGGTCGCCTCCACCGGTCCCGGCGCGATCACGTTCACCGTAACACCCACCGGCCCCAATTCCAGCGCCCAAGTGCGGGCCATGCCGATCATGCCGGCCTTGGTTGCGGAATAGCTGGTGCGGGTGGCGAGCCCGAGCGCCGCGCGGGAGGAGATTAGCACCACCCGGCCCCAGCCATCCTCCCGCATCGCCGGCAGCGTTGCCTGCACCAAGGTGATGGCCGCACCCAGGTGCAGGCTGACCAGCGCGTCCAGGTCCACCCGGTTCACGTCCGGCAGCAGCGCCGGGCGGATCGCGCCGGCATTGTGCACCAGGATGGTGGGCCGCCACTTCTCCGCCGCCTCCAGCGCCGCATCGTGCGTCGCCGCGGCACTCAGCAGGTCCACTTGCAGCGTATGCAGGTGCTCGTGCGCCAGCGTCGCCGGCGAGTGGTCCAGCGACACCACGCGGTGCCCCGTGGCCAACAGCTGCTCCGCAATCGCGCGCCCGATCCCGGCACTGCCGCCGGTGAGCAATGCCGTCAGC
>CAXSEK010000270.1:0-4811 GCA_964235625.1 uncultured Acetobacteraceae bacterium | reverse complement strand
CGGCCTCCTCCAACTGGTGCAGGTAGGCGTCCAGCTCCTTTTGGTCGCGCCAGGCGGTGCCGTAGATGCGGCTGAGCATGGCGTTGCGGTGGTCGCCGCGCCAATAGGCACCGGCCACCTTCTGCAGCTTGAAGGCGCCGCCGACGTCGCCGGTGCCGCGCATGTGCGGGCCGCGGCAGAGGTCGATCCAGTCGCCCTGCTTGTACAGCGTGATCACCTCCGTCCCCGGCAGGTCGCGGATGAGCTCGGCCTTGTAGCGCTCGCCGCGCTCCTCGAAGAAGCGGATCGCCTCGTCGCGGTCCCACACCTCGCGCTCGAACGGGGCGTTGCGCGCCACGATCTCCCGCATACGGGCCTCGATGGCGGGGAAGTCCTCGGGCGTGAACGGCTCGTTGCGGGCAAAATCGTAATAGAAGCCGTTGTCGATCGACGGCCCGATCGTGACCTGGGTGCCGGGGTGCAGCGACTGCACCGCTTCGGCCAGCACGTGGGCGGTGTCGTGGCGGATCATGCCCAGCGCGTCCGGGTCCCGGCGGGTGACGAACACGACCGCGGCGTCGTGATCGATCGTGCGCGACAGGTCCTCGAGCGTGCCGTCCACCCTCATCGCCAGCGCCGCGCGGGCCAGGCCGGGGCCGATCGCGGCGGCCACGGTGGTGCCCGTGACCGGCCCGTCGAAGCGGCGCACGGAACCATCGGGCAGGGTGATCGCGGGCATGTCAGAGGGCTTCCAATACGGCGGATTGGTCTGAATGGACCGGCGGCAGGGCGGCGGCAACCCTCGCGACCGTCAGGTCTGCCAGGTCCGGTTCGGCGATGACCGTCACCTTTCCCCGAGGGCGGGTGAGCGCCGGGTCACTGTCGGCGGAGAACAGGGCGATAGTGGGGGTGCCCAGGGCGGCGGCCAGGTGGGTGGGCCCGGTATCGTTGCCGACGGCGATTGTGGCCCCGACGAATGTGTGGGCGAGGTCGAGCAGGGTGGTGCGGCCAGTGAGGTCAACCGCGAGCGGGCAGATCGTCCGGATGGTGGCGGCGTAGGGAGCATCTGCGGCGGTGCCGACGACGAGGGGAGTGATGCCGCGCCCGGCAAGGATGGCGGCGAGCTCGCCGAACCGTTCGGCCGGCCAACGCTTGCGCGCGCGATGCGGCGCGGCGCCTGGAATCAGCACCGCCGTCTCTTCTCCCCCTTCCCTTGTGGGAGGGGGCTGGGGGGAGGGGTGGGACGCTTCTGCGTCCGAGTGTGGGGCACCTTTCCCCCAACCCCCTCCCACAAGGGGAGGGGACTTCGCCATGGTCAACCACCGCATGTCTGGCGATGGGAACCGTTTAACCCCTGCCATGGACAACTGCTCGCGTTGCCGCTCCACCGTGTGCATCGCGTTCCGCGCGGGATTGGCGTGGGGATGCGAGCAGCCGCGCGCGATGCCAGACCATGCCGCGCGCCCGGCCAGCCAGAAATACCAGCCGGACCGTTCCGATGTCTGCAGGTCGAACACCATGTCGAACCCACGCAGCGCCGGCCGCAGCCGCAGCAGCCCGGGCACATCCCACGGCCGCGGCCGGCGGTCCACTACAACCCGGTCGAACCAGGGCGCTACCCGGGCAAACTCCGCGAACGGCGCCGTGGTGAGCAGAGTGATTTCGGCCCCAGGATGCGCCGCCCGGATCGCGGCGAACGGGCCGAAGGCCAGCACGAAGTCCCCCAGCGCGCCCAGCTTGATGACGAGGATACGGTTCACCGGGCGGCTGCCCGGATACCGTTATGCCAGGGCTTGACTCTGTTATCCACGGCGTCGGATCGGCGCAGGCCTAAGCCGGTGTCGTACACTTCGTACGCCAATACGCGCGACGTGTCTTGGCCAGCCCCGTGGATACCAGGGTCAAGCCCTGGCATGACGGTGTTGCCCCTCACGCCAGCAGCTCGCGATAGACCTCCAGTGTCGCCTGCTGCATGGCGGCCGTGGTGTAATGGGTGCAAACGCTGGCGCGCGCACGGGCTCCGAACGCGGCGCGCTCGGCGGGCTGCAAGCGCAGGATCACATCGAGCGTGGCTGCCAATGCGCCCGGGTCGGCCGGCCGCACGCGCCATCCGGTGACGCCGTGCTCGACCGTTTCCGCGGTGCCGCCGGCGTCGCTGACCACCACGGGGCGGCCCATGGCCTGCGCCTCGATCACGGTGCGGCCGAACGGCTCCGGCTCCAGGGAGGGGTTGGCCACCACGTCCGCTAGCATCAGGGCGGCGGCCATGTCGTCGCAATGGCCGACCAGGCGCACCCGGCTGGCGATGCCCAACGCCTCGGCCCGGGCCAGCAGCTCGCGGCGGTATCGAGCGCGACCCTGGTCCGCTCCGACCATGACCACGCAGACATCCTGGCGCTCCAGCCGGGCCATCGCCTCCAGCATCACGGACTGGCCCTTCCACCGCGTCAGCCGGGCGGGCAGCATGATCACGGGCGCACCCTCCGGCAGGCGCCATTGCGCGGCCAGACGGGCTATCCGCTCGCCCGCCACCATCGCCGGGTCGAACAGCGCCGTGTCCACGCCGCGGGGGATCACGCGCAGGCGGCCCGGGTCCACCTGGTGGCGTGCCTTCAGCTTGGCGGCGACGAACTGGCTGATGGCGATGATCCGCTCGCCCCGTGCCATCACCGCGTTGTAGCGGCGCTTGCCTGGCGCGTTCTCCTTGTAGACGCCGTGCCACGTGGTCACGAAGCGCGCGCCGGTCTTGCGGCAGGCGAGCCAGGCGGACCAGGCCGGCGCGCGGGACCGGGCGTGCACGATATCCACCTCCGCGGCCCGGATCAGGAAGGCGAGCCGTGCCGCGTTCCGCCAGATACGCGCCGGGTTCTTGGAGGCGAGTTGCAGCGTGATGTGCGTACCGCCCGCTCGCTCCACCGCCGCGACCAGCCGCCCGCCCGAACTCGCCACCAGCGCATTGCCGCCGGCGCGGACGATCGCCTGCACCATCTCGACCGTGCCGCGCTCCACGCCCCCCGTCTCGAGCGCGGGGAGGACTTGCAGCACGGTGAGACTCAGGTCTTCAGACATCCGCGTATCCTATATGATTGGGCTCGATTGCGGGAGAGGGAGTATGGAACGCGGGCGCATCGATAACGAGGCGGGGACGGAGCTGGCGTGGCAGCGCCTGAACGGAAGCGGCCCCACGGTGGTTTTCCTGCCCGGCTTCCGTAGCGACATGACGGGCGACAAGGCGATGGCGCTGGCCGCGCTGTGCCGAGCGCGTGGGCAGGCGATGCTGCTGTTCGACTATTCGGGCCACGGCGCCAGCGGCGGCGCGTTTACCGACGGCACGGTCGGCCGCTGGACGGCGGACGCGCTGGCCGCCGTCGATGCGCTGACGGAGGGGCCGCTGGTGCTGGTCGGCTCCTCCATGGGCGGCTGGATCGGGCTGCTGCTGGCGTTGGCGCGGCCGGAGCGCGTGACGGGGTTCGTGGGCGTGGCGGCGGCCCCGGATTTCACCGAGGCGCTGATGTGGGAGACGATGCTGCCGGCCGAGCGCGCCACGCTGGAGCGGGACGAGGTGTTATACGTGCCGAGCGCCTATGGCGAGCCGACGCCCGTCACCCGCGCGCTGATCGAGGACGGCCGGACGCACCTGGTGATGGGGGGGCCGATCCCGCTGCGCTGCCCCGTCCGCCTGCTGCATGGCCAGGCGGATGCGGACGTGCCGTGGGAGACGGCGGTGCGGCTGGCGGAGCGGATCGAGGCGGTGGATGTGCAAGTGATGCTGGTGAAGGACGGGGCGCACCGCATGTCGCGGGCGATGGATGTGGACCTGCTGATCGCGCTGTTGACGCCTCTGCTTGGGGCGGCAGCCAAATAGCGCCTACCCAACTGCCTCCGCGGCCAGGATCGCCCGCAACCCCTCCCGGTAGGTCGGGTAAAGCCAGCGCCGGCCCAGCCAGTCCTGCGTCCGCTCGCTGCGCACCTTGCGGTCGTCCGACCAGAAGGAGCGGGCCATCGGACTCATCCCCGCGACCGCCTCCGCGAACGGGACCAACGGCGGCGGGTCCAGGCCCAGGAGGCGCGCGGCCTCGGCGATCACGTCCGCACTCGTGGCCGGCTCGTCGTCCGCGCCGTTCAGCACGCGGGTGCCCGGCGGCAGGGTTTGCTCGATGGCGGCGAGCAAGGCTCCGGCGATGTCGTCTCGGTGGATGCGGCCGAACTGGTGGCCCAGCTTGGCCACCCGGCGGGCCCGGCCCGCTCGCAGGTCGTCGAACACCGAACGCCCCGGCCCGTAGATGCCGGCAAGCCGCAGCAGGTCCACCGCCAGGCCGGGCCGCAGTGCCACCCAGGCGCGCTCCGCCGCCACCCGGCGCCGGCCTCGCTCGCTCGACGGCGCCGGCTCGGTCGCCTCGTCCACCCAGCCCCCGCCTCGGTCGCCATAGACGCCCGTAGTGGACATGTAGCCGACCCAGCGCAGGTTCCGCGCGGCGGCGATGGCGGCGGCGTGGCGGACCAGCACCGGGTCGCCCGCGTCCCCCGGTGCGGCGGTGGCGACCAGGTGGGTGGCGGTGGCAAACGGCGGATCCTCGAACGAGGCCAGGGCGGCCCCGGCCGGAGCGGCGGCCCCGGCCTGGCGGGTGACGACCGTGGTCCGGTGCCCGCGCGCAACGGCCTCTGCCAGGGCGCTGCCGGTGTAGCCAAGGCCGAAGATCAGGACGTGCATGGCCATAGTCCGCAATGCCGGTGTCGCATCTGTCTGCGGCCCTTTCATTTGCCCCCCACGAGGGCCGGCAGGTAGACTGCCCCATCATCACAACGCGTGGCATGCTGGCGGCGGCGGTGGG
>CAXSEK010000269.1:0-4812 GCA_964235625.1 uncultured Acetobacteraceae bacterium | reverse complement strand
TCTTCTCGACGTGGAACTGGGTGCCGGCGCGGTTGCCGGCGGCGATCATGGCAGGCACCGGGGCGCCGTAGTGGGTGGTGGCGATCACCTCACCGGGCCGCGCGCCGCGCAGGGCATAGCTGTGGACGAAGTACACGTCGTCGCCGGGCTGCAGGCCGTCCAGCAACGGATGGCTACCGGGTTCGAAATCGAGCGCGTTCCAGCCCATCTGCGGCAGGCGCAGGCCGGTTGCCGCCATCTCCGCCACGTCGCCCTGCACCCAGCCGAAGCCCGGGGTGGCGGTATGCTCCAAACCGCGCTCCGCCATCAGCTGCATGCCGACGCAGATGCCGAGGAAGGGGCGGCCGGCGGCGGCCGAGGCGTCGATCGCGTCCCGCATGCCGTCCACGGCGGCGAGCCCGGCGGCGCAGTCGGCGAACGCGCCCTGGCCCGGCAGGACGACACGGTCGGCGTGGGCCACCTGCGCCGGGTCGGCTGTGACGGTGATGGCGGCGTCGATGCCGGACAGCTCGGCGGCACGGGCAAGCGCGCGGGCGGCGGAGGTGAGATTGCCGCTGCCGTAATCCACGACGGCGACGCGCATCATACCGCGACCCCGGACAGCGCCGTCCGGGCGCAGAGCAGGCGAAAATACGCCTCGTCGTGGGTGCGCCCGGCCACGACATGGGCCAGGCGGAACCGGCCGAGACCCAGGCTCCAGCGGCGCAGATCGTTGCCGAACAGGCCGATGACCGCGAACAGGGCGAAGGCGAGCAGCGGACGGAACGGCGGGGGAGCAGCAACGCAGATCGCCACCAGCACGGCCAGGGTGACTGCGCCGGCGATCAGGGCGGCATGGGCCAATAGCCAGAGCGGGCCAAACAGGAACCCGCCCCAGGTGAACCCCTCCTCCACCAGCACCGGCGACCGGCGGGCGTGGATGTGCGCGGTGTAGATCTTCACAACGCGCCCTTGGTGGACGGGATGACGCCCACTGTGCGCGGGTCCAGCTCGACGGCCATACGAAGAGCGCGGGCCAGGGCCTTGAAGCAGCCTTCGGCGATATGGTGGGCGTTACGGCCGGCCTTCTGCGTCACGTGCAGGGTGATCAGGGCGTTGTGGGCGAAGGCGCGGAAGAACTCCTCGAACAGCTCGGTGTCCATGGTGCCGATGGTGGGCACGGCGAAGGCGACCGACCAGGCGAGCAAGGGGCGACCCGAGATGTCGATTGCGGCTTCCACCAGCGCCTCGTCCATCGGCACCAGCGCCTGGCCGTAGCGGCGGATGCCGCGCTTGTCGCCGATCGCCTGGGCGAAGGCCTGGCCGAGCACGATCCCAACATCCTCAACCGTGTGGTGGTCGTCGATATGGAGGTCGCCGGTCGCCTGCACGTGCAGGTCGAACAGGGCGTGGCGGGCCAGCGCGGTGAGCATGTGGTCAAGGAAGCCCACGCCGGTGGACAGCTCGGCCCGTCCGGTGCCGTCCAGGTCGAGGGTGAGGCGGATATCCGTCTCGGCGGTGGTGCGGGTGATGGTTGCAGGCCGTGGCATGCACCGGCTGATAGCGCAGTTCGCACGGGTTGTCCCGCCCGCGCGGTGAACCGGCTGCGGGTCTGCTGCGTCTGGTGGGGGTGACTTCGACAGGAGGGTGCAATGGCTGAAGACGACACGGTATCCGGCAAGCCGGTGCTGCCGGGCAACCACGGCCAGTTCGGGACGAACGTGATGACGGAGGAGTCGGAGATCCTCGAGAACCACGACACGCCGCCTGCGCCGGCAGAGCAGGACGCGCAGCAGACGCAGGGCCCGAAGCAGACGGGTGCGGGGGAACGGTCCTGATGGCGTCGGTGGACGAGTTGGCGCACCAGCACGGCGTGAGTGCCGAGGCAGTGCGGGTGCTGCAGGACGCGTTGCGCCGGGGCGGCGGACGCCAGGCTCAGTTCAGCCATCCGGATTTGGGCGGCATGGGGCAGTGGTCGTCCGGCGGCATGACGCAGGTGGGCGACATGTTCAACACGGCGCTGAAGGACAAGGTGAACCGGCTGTGCTCGGCGCTGGCGGCCGATGCGGCGGAGCACCTTGCCCCGAGCCACGACGCGGGCCGGAAGGTTTCAGCAGGGCCGGGCGATTGGTGGCCGGAAGGGCTGGGTCGTCCGTCCGCCACCGGGTCGCAGAACGGGCTGCGCTACGCGTGCTTCCCCGACACGAAGCGGGTTGCGGTGGAGCAAGCCGGCCGGGTGACGCTGTATGACAGCGGCGAGCACCGGATCAGTGGTGTGTCGCAGCAGCAGAGCGGCACGCAGGAGCTGACGTTCAGCAGCCAGCAGGGGACGGTGCGGGCGAGCGACTTGCCGGTGGCGGGGTGATGCAGGGGCGATGACCTGAACGGTTGCGGGGCTGATGATTGTTCCCCTTGGATGTCCATGTCTGGTTGGTAAGCGGACGTAGATTAGTCCATCGAACCCAAAGCAATGCTGTCATGGCTGAACATCCAGAAGTACTTCGCATCCTTCAAAGCCAGGAAGAGAGTCAGGCGCTACGTGCAAGCTGGCTATTCTTGAACGATCCCAATAGCGTTTAAATTCCCGATGTACCTTGTCAATGGACAGGGAGGATACCGCCGCAATCGCAGCCGACGCTATCTGATCATCAACGTCCATAACACCGATGATATAAAGACCTTCTTTATCCTGACCTAAATGCTAGACTTCGTGCCTCACGCGCTCCTGCGATAGCGACTGTCGAACCTCTTCTACATGGGACCGCATATAAGCCGCCCATTCATAAACCTCTGTCCGATCACAACTCACGTAAATCTTCTTTGCTGAGTAGTTCACTGTATATAATCTAGCCTACATACCTGGTCCGCGAACGTTAGGCTGAGAGGTGGCCGGAAATCCAGCAAGCCTTGTCCGCTTTGGGTCGGGAACTGACATCCATTCCACATGTCCGCCCAACTGTTCAGCGTAATCCCGGCTCAGGCCGAGATCACCTCCAGCGCCCGGTTGTTCACCGCCGGACCGGTGGCGATCGACAGCATTACCATCACCATGCTGCCGGCGATGAAGGCGAATACCCCGATCGTGCCGAATTCGTTCAGGAAGAACGCGATTATGAAGGCACTGAACACTGCCGATATCCGGCTGAACGAATATACGAACCCCACCGCCACAGCCCGGATGCGGGTCGGGTACAACTCCGCCTGATAGGAATGGAACGAGAAGGACATCACGTTGGACGACATCGTCAGCATCACGCCGCAGCCGATCAGCGCCAGTGCCGCGCTCACCTGGCTGAACAAAAGCCCGAACACCGCGATGGACCCGGCGGCCGCCACGATCATCCATTTCCGCTCGATCCGGTCAGCCACCGTCGCCGCCAGCAGCGGACCGAACGGCGCGGCGCAGGCTATGACGAAGGTGTATAGCAGGGAGGAAGTGGTGGTGATGCCCTGCTTGATCAGCAGCGTCGGCACCCAGTTGGCGAAACCGTAGAAGCCCACGGTTTGGAAGATATTGAACACGATCAGCATGACCGTACGCGGCAGGTACTGCCCCCGGAACGCCTCGGCCAGGCTGCCTCGCGGCGTCACCATCTCGACCGGGCCGGGCTGGGGAAGCGGCGCCCCGTGTTCGGCCGTTACGCGCGCCTCCAGCGCCGTGACGATCGCGTCCGCTTCCGCCACCCGGCCACGGGCGGCCAGCCAGCGCGGGCTTTCGGGCACGTCGCGGCGGATGAACCACACCGCAACTGCGCTGACAGAGCCGATCAGCACCACCCAACGCCAGCCAGACAGGCCGAACGGCGCGATCGGGACGAGAAGATAGGCCAGGAACGCCACCACGGGCACGACCGCGAACTGGATGGTCTGATTCACCGCGAAGGCCCGGCCGCGCAGGCCCCGCGGCACCAGTTCGCTGATGTAGGTGTCGATCGTCACCAGCTCGACGCCAATGCCGATGCCGGCGACGAAGCGCCACAGGTTGAGAATCAGCGGGTCGCTTTGGAACGCCATGATGGCGGAACACAGCGCATACCACAGCAGGGACACCGTAAAGATCGTCCGTCGGCCGAACAGATCCGCTACGAAGCCGAACAGGATCGTGCCGATGAACAACCCGGCGAACAGCGCCGCGACGAAGCTTGCGACGCTGTTCAGCGCGAACAGGCCGGCCAGGAAGTCCGCCACGCTCGTGACCGGCGGGGCGGAAGTGTTGAGGATCTTGTCGCGCACAAGGCCGGGCGCCACGTAACCGGTGAGAAACAGGTCATAGAACTCGAAGAAGCCGCCGAAGGAGAGCAGGGCCACTAACCGCCACACGCTCCGCGTCGCCGGCAAGCGGTCCAGCCGTGCTCCGATATCCCCTGCCTGCACCACGTCGCCGCTCCCCAATTTTTCCAAGACACTAAGCACGGGGTGGGAGGTCGCGCCACCCGTGACCGCCCCCGCTTTGCCTGGTGCTCTAAAACCAGGCAGACGCTCGCCACCTCACCGCCCCGCAAGACAACACACCCTACGATCCCGTGGGCTGGCACGGCACCACGATCCTGTGTGTCCGCCGGTGCGGACACGTGGCCATGGCCGGCGACGGCCAGGTGACCCTCGGGCAGACCGTCATCAAGGGCAATGCGCGCAAAGTTCGCCGCATCGGCGCTGGGGACCGGGTGCTCGCCGGGTTCGCCGGGGCCACGGCAGACGCCTTCACCCTGCTGGAGCGGCTGGAAGCCAAGCTCGAGCGGTTCCCCAACCAGCTTGAACGCGCCTGCGTGGAACTAGCGAAGGACTGGCGCACCGACCGCTACCTGCGCCGGCTGGAGGCGATGATGGCCGTGG
>CAXSEK010000268.1:0-4824 GCA_964235625.1 uncultured Acetobacteraceae bacterium | reverse complement strand
GGAAGGAGCCGGCACGGCTCTGGTTCGAGACCCTGCGTGACCGGCTGTGCGCCGGCTTCGAGGCGATCGAGGACGCGCAGGCTGCCATGCCAGGACCGCCCGGCACCGCCCTGCCCCCCGGCCGCTTCGAGCGCAAACCCTGGCAGCGACCGACCGAGCACGACGAGCCCGGTGGCGGCGGCGTCCTCAGCGTCATGCACGGCCGGGTGTTCGAGAAGGTCGGCGTCAACGTGTCCACCGTCTGGGGCAGCTTCAGCGAGGAGTTCCGCAGCCAGATCCCCGGCGCCGACCAGGACCCGCGCTTCTGGGCGTCCGGCATCAGCGTCGTGGCCCACCCGCGCAACCCGCACGTGCCCGCCGCTCACATGAACACGCGCATGCTCGTCACCACGCAGGGCTGGTTCGGCGGCGGCGGCGACCTCACGCCGATGCGCCCGGACAGCGACGACGCCCAGGCCGACGGCGCCAGCTTCCACGACGCGCTCAGGGCCGCCTGCGACCGCCACGACCCCGACTGCTACCCCCGGTACAGGGAATGGTGCGACCGCTACTTCTTCCTTCCCCACCGCAACGAGCCGCGCGGCCTCGGTGGCATCTTCTTCGACCGCCTCGCCAATCCCGACGTCGACGGCGACTTCGCCTTCGTGCGCGACGTCGGCCAGGCGTTCCTCGACGGCTACACCGCGATCGTGCGCCGCCGCATGGCCCAGCCCTGGACGGCGGCCGACCGCGACCACCAGCTCGTCCGCCGCGGCCGCTACGTCGAGTTCAACCTGCTCCATGACCGCGGCACGCTGTTCGGCCTGAAGACTGGCGGCAACGTGGAGGCGATCCTGATGAGCCTGCCGCCCGAGGTGCGCTGGCCCTGACACGCCGGCCGCAGCGGCGAGCGGCCCGAGGCGGATCCCGCCGACCTTGGGCGCCTCACGTCGCGCGCCAGCAGACCGACACCGGCAAACCCGACGCTTGCCCCACACTCCCGGCGCCAGGGCCTTCCCCGAACCGGCCAGCCGGGCCAGCGTGAGCGCATGGCAGCACGCCCGACCTGGCCGTCCCACCAAGCCGCCGAGCAGGAGCTGCACTTGGCCGAGCAGCGACTCGCCCGGACACCGCAGGACGTCGCCGCAAGGTTCGAGCGGGCCTGCCTGCTCGATCGGCTCGGACGAGCGGAGGCACGCGACGCCTATCTCGCCGTGCTGGCGATCGACACGACCCACCGCGAGACGCTGCTTCGGCTCGCGGCGCTGCTCGCGGCCACCGGCTTCACCACCGCAGCACGCACCGTGCTGGTCCGTGCGGTCACGGCCCACCCCGACGACGCCGGCGCCCGGGTCGGCCTCGCGCACCTGCTGCGCGCGGGCGGCGACGACGACGCAGCCCGCAGCCACTACGAGGCCGCGCTGCTGGCCGACCCCGCACACCCGGAGGCGCACCAGGGCCTGTCCTACCTCCTCGACGGCGTCGACGAGGGCGCCGCGGAACGCCACCGGGCGCTGGGCTTCACCGGACGGGCACTGACCACCCGCCCTTTCCGCGGCACGGGTGACCCGGTGCGCGTGCTCCAGATCGTCTCCGCACGCGGCGGCAACGTCCCCACCGCGGTCCTGCTCGACGATGCCACCTTCCTCACGCACAGCGTCGTCGCGGAATACGCCGCGCCCGACCTTGCGCTGCCGCCGCACGATCTGGTGTTCAACGGGATCGGTGACGCGGAGCGCTGCGGCATCGCGCTGCACAACGCCGCGGCGCTGCTGGCACTCACCGACGCCCCCGTGATCAACCCTCCCGCGCGGATCGGGCCCACGACCCGGGCCGGGAACGCGGCTCTGGGCCACCTCGAGGGCGTCACGGCGCCGCGGATCGCCACGCTGCCCCGCGCCGCGCTGCTGGACGGCCTGCCGCCCGGCTTCGACTATCCCTTGCTCCTGCGCAGCCCTGGTTACCACACCGGCCAGAACTTCCTTCGTCTGGACGATGCGAGCGACCTTGACGCAGCCCTGCGTGCCCTGCCCGGCGACCGCCTGACGCTGATCGAGCCGCTAGATACCCGAGGGGCCGACGGCGCCTGGCGGAAGTACCGGGTCATGCTGGTGGGCGGCGCAATCCTGCCCCTGCACCTCGCAATCTCGCCGCACTGGAAGGTGCACCACTTCACCGCCGATATGCAGGACCGGCCGGCCCACCGCGCCGAGGAGGCCGCGTTCCTCGACGACATGGCCGGGGTGCTCGGACTACCAGCCGTGAAAGCCCTGCAACGGATCAGCGATGCGCTGGCGCTCGACTACGGCGGCATCGACTTCGCGCTCGGTCCACAGGGAGACGTGCTGCTGTTCGAGGCGAACGCCACCATGACGGTCGCGATGCCGCCGGCGGACCCGCTCTGGGCCTATCGACGCAGGGCGGTGGCGGACGTGCTGGCGGCGGCGCGCCGCCTGCTGCTCGGCCGCGCCAGGCGGGATGAGCAACGATGACGCGCTCATGCACGCTGTTGGCAGTTCCGGCACGACACCATCGAACAGGCAGAACAACCGCCCTGCGCCTGCTCCGGCCCGGGACCGCCGTGCAGCCGCTCCCGCCGCAGTGCCGTGGCTTGTCCCAGCCCTGTGCGCAGCGGTTGCGGCGTCAGACCACCAGCGAGGAACCGCTGCTACCGGATGAGCCTTTCGCCAGCAGGTAACGCTGCACGAAGGTCTCCACGAACTTGGGGTCTTTCAGCTTGGTGATGTCGAGGCCGTTGCTGATCAGCTTTTCCTGCGTCGAGAGTGGCTGCTCGGCGATCTGCAGGGGCAGGCCGAGCGCGGTCGTGACCACGTCGCGCAGCACGGGATCGCCCAGGATCTGGTCCACCGACGTCACCGTGGACGCATTCGTGCGGAACGTCAGCGCATTCGACAGCCCCGGCGTCGACGCGTCGAGCGACGTGCGCCAGGTCACCTCGGCATAGGCGTTGGTAATGGTGCTCAGCACGCTCGGCGTCTGGATCACCGACAGCCCTTTGGCGGCGAACTGGTAGGTCTGCGCCGCGGACAGCCACGCGGAGTTCGTGGTCTTGAGCTGGTTGGCCACCGAGTTCGTGTTGGTCAGGTCCGAAGTCAGCGCCTTCTGCGCCAGCGCCGTGTACGACACCTGGTCGCCCAGGCCGTTCGCGGTCAGCAGGACCTTCATCACCGTCGGGTTCGCCAGCAGCTGCGTCACGCTCTTGGCGCTGGTCACCGCCTTGGTGAACGTCGCGAGGTCACGCGCCACCTGCGGATCGGCTGCCGTTGCCGCGATGTCCTTGGTCTGGTTGGTCTCGGCCGAGTTCAGCGCTGCGATGGGATTGGTCGCGCTGGCGCCGCCCGCGTTGCCGGACAGGATGCTCATGATCCCGTTGTCGTCGCTCGACGAGCCGCCGAACAGCAGGCTGATGTTCAGCCCCGACAGGCCGATGCCGCTCATGGTCCGCGCTCCTCAGCCGGCGCCGGATAGCCCGGACGCCATCGTGTCGTTCACCGAGATCAGGAAATCGAAATCCGGATCGCCCGAGGCCATCGCACGGCCGACCGCGTGGCTGATCGACACGATCCCGGCGCGCGTCGCAGGCGGCAGCTGGTTGGCCGGGTCTTGCAGGAAGCCGCTGGCCGCGATCCACAGCCGGGCATTGTCGGCCAGCGCGCGGGCACGGTCCAGTTCGGCCCCTTCCTTGGCGTTGCGCAGGCGGCTGCTGATGCTGCGGAACAGCTCGGCCTCCTGCTCGCGGGGTGTGCGCTGCCTGCTGGCATTGGCGTAGGCACGGAATGCACGGTTCACCATGGCTGTCTTCCTATTCCGCCGCCGCGGCCAGCTCAGCCGAGGCCGGGGCAAACGCCGCCGCATCGTTGCGGCCCAGCACGTTGTCCTCGTGGCGGATGATCCGCCGCACCAGCTTGAGCGCCTGGTAACAGTCGTCCGCCTCCGCCGCGGCCAGCGAGCGGTCCAGGATGTCGCGCGCCAGCGGCGAGGTCGTGGTGGTCTTGTACTCGGCGATCAGGTCGCGCGCCGTGGCCAAGCCGCCGGCACGCTCGTCGTCGGTGCCGATGTAGGCGGTTTGCAGCGCGAAATAGATGTGGCGTGCCGGGCTGTCCGCCTGCACCGGCGACATGATCTGCTTGCCGAACAGGAACCGGGCGCGTGCGGTCAGCTCCAGGCGGGTCTTGGTACGGAAGCGGATCGGCGCGCCGTTGACGATCATCGTCTCGCCTTGGCGGAGTTCCAGGACCAGGTTCGACATGGGAGTCCTTCTTGGGCTGCCTTGGGCGGTGAGGTCGCGTTGGTTCTGTCGTGAAAGGAACGGCGGCGGGCGCGAGGCCCGCCGCCGCAAGCCATCAGCGGAACAGGCTGACCAAGCCGGAGGGCGCCTGATTCGAGATCGACAGCGACTGCTGGCCGAGCTGCTGCTTGATCTGCAGCGCGGTCAGGTTGGCCGACTCCTTGGCGAGGTCCGCATCCACCAGCGCGCCGAGGCCCGTGTTCAGCGCGTCCATCTTGGCGCTGTTGAACGTCTGCTGGTTTGTGATGAAGTTTGCGTCCGAGCCGCCCTGGCTGGCGGCCGTGTTGAGCGCCGCGATCTGGACGCTCAGTGCACTGGGGTTGCCAGGCGTACCGTTCACGTAAAGCTGCGCTGCGGCCTGCATGTCCGTGAGGTTGGTGGCCGGAGTTGCCGACCCAGCGCCAAGCGCACCCGCGATGCTCGACAACACAGTGCCGAGATTGTAGTTGGTTGCCGTAAGTGTCTTCGTGTTGCCGAGATCGTCGATGGTGAGCACCTGATCCGTGCCGGTCTTCGCGGTCACGGCAGGCGCCCCG
>CAXSEK010000267.1:0-4833 GCA_964235625.1 uncultured Acetobacteraceae bacterium | reverse complement strand
GAATGCCTCGTCGGCCGCGGTCGTGGCGACCAGCTTGTAGTAATCCCATGGTGCCTTGCTCTCGGCGGGTGTCTTCACTTCGAACAGATACACCGGGTGCAGCGCCCGCCCGTCCTCGCGGACGCTGCCGGCGCCGAACGCGTCATCGTCGGTCGGCATGGATTTCATCTTGTTGACCATGGCGGTCCCGCTCTTCTTCGCGTCCGCCACGCCCATCGCCGCCACCGCCTTGAGGTAATGGGTCACCCCACCATACACGCCGGCCTGGCCCATGCCGGGATGGTAGCCATCCGTCTTCTTGATCAGCCGGCTGGTGAAGGCGCGGGTGCGGTCGTTCAGGTCCCAGTAGAAGCTCTCGGTCAGGTTCAGCCCCTGCGCCGTCTGCAGGCCGAGCGCGTGCACGTCGCTGATGAACACCAGCAGCCCGGCCAGCTTGATCCCCGCCTGGGTCAGCCCGAACTCGCCTGCCTGCTTGATGGAGTTCACGGTGTCCGACCCGGCGTTGCACAGCCCGATCACCTTGGCACCGGAGGATTGCGCCTGCAGCAGGAAGGAGGAGAAGTCGCTGGTCGGGAACGGCGTCTTCACCGAGCCGATCACCGTTCCACCAGCCTGTTTCACGAACGCGCTCGTGTCCCGCTCGAGTGCCGCGCCGAACGCGTAGTCGGCGGTGAGGAAGAACCAGGACGCGCCGCCCGCCTTCACCAGCGCGCCGCCGGTCGAGTGCGCCAGTGCCCAAGTGTCCATCGTCCAGTGCACCGTGGTCGGTGCGCATTGTGCGCCGGTGAGGTCGGCGGTCATGCCCGCGCTGTTGATGTAGGTGCGGTCCTTCTCCCGGCATACCGAAGCCACCGCAAGCGCCACCGCGCTGTTGGGGCAGTCGCAGATCATGTCCACGCCATCCCGGTCAAACCACTCGCGGGCGATGGAGGCGCCCACGTCCGGCTTGTTCTGGTGGTCCCCGGTCACGACATCGACTGCGATGCCGTTCAGGTGCGGCGCCATCTCCGCAATCGCCTGGCGCGCACAGGCGATTGCGACGGGGCCGCTGAGGTCCCGGTAGACGCCCGACTGGTCACCCAGCACGCCGATCTTGATCGACGCTGCCTGGGCGCGGGCGCGTGACACGAGTGCCGTGGAGGCGGTCGCGGCGAGCAAGGAGCGGCGCTTGATCATGGAATACGATCCTCTTGGATGGCGGGTGACTTATGATAGGGTGCCGTGCACATGCCGGTCTTGGGTGACTTCACCTCTGCAGCTTTACGGATACGGCGGTTGACGTCGCGTCTGGTGCAGTCCATGCGTTTCCCCCTTGTCGTTCAGCGCTTCTCTGGCGCCGGTTGCGGCAGTCAGACGCCGAGATACTCGTGCAGCTTGCCCATCTGAGCGCCGATCTGGTCGTTCGGGATCATGTCAATCACCCGGCCATGCTCCATCACGTAGTGCCGGTCCGCCACCGTCGCGGCGAAGCGGAAGTTCTGCTCCACCAGCAGCACGGTGAAGCCGCGGGTGCGCAGTTCGCGGATGGTGCGGCCGATCTGCTGCACAATCACCGGGGCCAGCCCCTCGGTCGGCTCGTCCAGCAGCAGGAAGCGTGCGCCGGTGCGCAGGATGCGGCCGATCGCGAGCATCTGCTGCTCGCCGCCCGAGAGCTTGGTGCCCTGGGAGGACGCACGCTCCTTCAGGTTGGGGAACAGCGTGTGAATGGTGGCCACGTCCAGCCCTCCAGGTCCTATCACGGGGGGCAACATGAGGTTCTCAGTGACACTCAGGCTGGAGAATATGCCGCGCTCCTCCGGACAGATCGCGATGCCGGCACGGGCGACCTCGTCCGGCCGCATGCGGACCGTCTCGCGGCCCTTGAAGCGGATCGACCCGGCGCGCTTCGGCACCAGGCCCATGATGGACTTCATCGTCGTCGTCTTGCCGGCGCCGTTGCGGCCCAGCAGGGTCACCACCTCACCCTCGCCGACGTTGAACTCCACGCCGTGCAGCACGTGGCTCTCGCCGTACCATGCGTTCAGCGCGCTGACGGCGAACATGGTGTTCGCGGCCTCAGACATGATCCGGCCTCGTCTCCGTTCTGAGAGCGTCTATCTCACCAGGGGCGGCCTCCGTGCCGAGATAAGCCGCGATCACCTCGGGGTTGCGCGACACTTCGGCATAGTCCCCTTCCGCCAACACCTGGCCACGCGCCAGCACAGTGATGCGGTCGCACAGCCCCTCCACGACGGAGAGGTTGTGCTCCACCATCAGGATTGTCCGCCCCTGCCGGATGCGCTTGATCAGGGCGACAATGCGGTCCACGTCCTCGTGCGTCATGCCTGCGGTCGGCTCGTCCAGCAGCAGCATCTTGGGGTCCAAAGCGAGCGTGGTGGCGATCTCCAGCGCGCGCTTGCGGCCGTAGGAGAGCAGCACGGCCGGCGTCTCGATATACTCGGTCAGCCCGACATCCTCGAGCAAAGCAACGGCGCGGGCGTCATACTCCTTCAGTAGCGCCTCGGGCCGCCACCAGTCATACGACCCGCCCCGCTGCCGCTGCAGGGCCAGCCGCACGTTCTCCAGCGCCGTCAAATGGGGGAACACCGCCGAGATCTGGAACGAGCGCACCAGGCCGAGCCGCGCCACCTTCGCCGCCGTCAGCCGGGTGATGTCGTGGCCCTCGTAGCGGATCGTGCCGCGGGTGGGCTGCAGGAACTTGGTCAACAAGTTGAAGCATGTCGTCTTACCGGCGCCGTTCGGGCCGATCAGCGCGTGGATCGTCCCCGGCATCACCCGCAAGGATACGGCGTTCACCGCGACGAAGCCGCGGAACTCGCGCGTCAGCCCGTCTGTCTGCAGGATCGGATCAGCCAATCGGACGTCCCTGTATGAATTCGTTGTTGGCGTCGTGAGTTGCATATCACGCAGTCGCGCGCAAGATTGTTCCACGTTCGGCGGGTCGAGGCGTCCCGGATCGTTCAGCGCCAGATCGCACGACCGGCATAGACCGTATCGCTCTTGGGCGATGCGGAAGTTTTGCTACATACAGCCTAAATGAGTGCGCCCAAGCGAGGAGAGCTCCCAGTAACGTCCCCACCCGCGTTCCCGCATCGCCAAACAGCGATAAGGGCTACGGCTGAACGGGCCGTCATCGTCCAGTTACACGCGACGCATATCGCTATGGTATCCAGGCGCGACACAAGCCGACCAAGGACCATATGCTGCGGATGCCCCGCGTCGCCCCGCCCTTGCTGCTATGCCTTGCCATGCCGCTCGCCGCCTGTGATCTGGGGCCGGACTACGCACGGCCCGCGGTCGCCATTCCGCCGGCATTCCGCGCCACGGTCGAGAGTGCGCAGGCGGCCTGGCCGGCCCCGGATTGGTGGCACGGGTTCGGCTCTCCCGAGCTGGACCGGCTGATCACGGACGCACGGGCCAACAACCAGAACCTGGCCGCCGCCGCCGCCCGCGTGGTGCAAGCCGATGCGCAGGTGGCGATCACCGGGTCGCCACTGCTGCCGACGGTCAGCGGCACCGGCAATGCCAGCTACAGCCGGATCGGCTCCACCGGCAACGGCGGCGCGGGGGTGTCCGGCATTACCACCGGCGGCAGCGGTGTCACCTCCACCACCAACACGGGCGCCGGCACCACCACCTCCACCACCAATACCACGGGCAGCACCGTGGTCACCGGCGGCAGCGGCGGCCGCAGCCGCTACACCGACAGCCGGCAGTACAGCGCGCAGGGTGCCATCAGCTACGAGGTGGATTTCTGGGGCAAGAACCGCGCGACGTTCGAGTCGGCGCAGGCCTCCGCCCTGTTCAGCCGGTTCGACCAGGAGAACGTGGCGCTCACCGTGCTCACCTCCGTCGCGACCACCTACTTCACGGCGCTGGGTTCCGCGGACCGGCTGGCCGTCGCCCAGCGCAACCTGACCGAGGCCGAGCAGACGCTGAAGGTGTATCAGGCCCGCGTCCAGTATGGCACCGGCACCGCGCTGGACGTGGCGCAACAGCAGGCATTGGTCGCCGGGCAGGCGGCGACGATCCCGCAATTCCGCAGCCAGTTGGACCAGCAAGTAATCGCGCTGGCCACCCTGGTGGGGCGCCCGCCCGAGTCGATCACCATCAAGGCGGACACGCTGGCCGGCCTGCCCGCGCCGGCGATCGGAGGCGGCCTGCCGTCCGAGCTGCTGGCCCGGCGGCCGGACGTGGCGTCGGCCGAGGCCAACATACTGGCACAGAACGGCAATGTGCGCGCCGCCCGCGCCGCGTTCTTCCCTGCCGTCCAGCTCACCAGCCAGGGCGGGATCGAGAGCCTGGCGCTCTCCTCCCTGCTCGGGCCCGGTAGCCTGATCTTCACCGCCGCGTCCTCCGTGACGCAGACGATCTTCGACAACGGGCTCAAGCAAGGCGACCTCGATCAGGCCAAGGGCCGCTTCGCCGAGTTGGTCGCCGACTACCGCCAGGCCACGCTGCAGGCGTTACAGGATGCCGAGACCACCCTCACCGCCGTGCGCTACGCGGCGCAGCAGGAGGATCTGGAGCGCAAGGCCGTCGCGGTGGCGCAGCAGGCGGAGGACATCGCCCGCGCCCAGCTCGCGGCCGGCACGGTGGACATCACCACGGTGCTGAACACGCAGACCACGCTGTTCGCCGACGAGGACACGTTCGTGCAAGTGCGGCTTGCACATTTCCAGGCGCTAATAAACCTCTACAAGGCGTTGGGCGGCGGTTGGGTCCTCCCGAACTCGATCGGAACCACATGACTCGCGGACGCATCCTCCTCGTGCTGCTGTTGCTGGGCGTGGCTGGCGCGGCCGGATGGCATTTCCTCGTTCGCGAGCCGCC
>CAXSEK010000266.1:0-4838 GCA_964235625.1 uncultured Acetobacteraceae bacterium | reverse complement strand
GGGTTCCGGTCTCGCCGGGCGGCTACGCGGAGCCGGTGGGCGTCTATCGCACGCCCGTGTACGCTCCCGCTCTGGTGGGCTTCATCGGCGTCGGAGCCGCCGTGGGTGCCGCGATCGGGTTCGGAGCCGGCGGCGGGTTCGGCGGCCCCGTCGGCTGGGTGCCGCTGGGCCCGAGGGAGGCCTACTACCCGCCCTACCGCAGCAACCTGAACTACGTCCGGACCATCAACGCGACCTCGGTCCAGAACGTGAACCAGACCATCAACCAGACGAACATCGTCAACAACCGCAACGTCGTTGTGCAGAACTTCACCAATCGTGACGCCGCCACCGTCGTCCCGGCCGCGACGATGGTGCAATCCGCCCCGATTGCCGCTTCTGCCCGGCCGCTATCCGCCGAGCAATTCTCCCACGTCCAGGCACAATTTCAGGCACCGGTCAGGCCCGCTTCCGCCACGGTCGGCGTGACCCCGATCGTCGGTCGCCAGTTCAGTTTCACCCCCGCCCGGCGCACCCAGGCGCTCCCCGGACCCACCATCGATCCAGCGCTGCTGCGTGCCGAGCCGGGCCGTCCCCTGGTTACTCCCGCCCTGCGTGCCGCCTCTCCGGCCGGCACACAAGGTGCCGTACCCGTTCCGCAACCGGCCGAGCAGGCCCGTTCGGAGGCCGTCCGTCCGGCCGTTCCCGGATCCGTTGCGCGTCCCGCACCCGACGCCTTGGGCGCGAGGCCGGGTGCGCCTGGCCCCGAGATCCGACCCGGCGCGGCACCAGAACTCCGGCCCGGTGCCGTCGCCCCCGACGCCCGTCCCGGCGCTGCCGCCTTTTCGGGCGCGACTCCTAGCCTACCAGCACCGGCCGCTCGGCCCGGGGCACCCGGCCCTGAGCTTCGCACACCCGAGCTTCGCCCCGGCACGCCCAATCCCGAACCCCGGCCTGCCGCACCCGCCGCCGAGGCTCGGCCACCCACGCCGGCCCAAATGCCGCGCCAGGAGGTGCGCCCCGCCGCCGCAGCCCCGCGCCCCGTAATCCCTGAGTCGCGGCCGGCAGCCCGCCCGACTTCGCCCGCCGTTGCGCCCGCGGCCCCGCGCGCTGCCCTGCCGCCCCGCTCCGAAGCCCGCCCCGAACCGAGCCAGCAACGCCGCGGACCCGACGCCGCCGCGTTCCATCCATCCGCCCCGCCCCCGCGTCCGCCAGTCATGCACGTCTCGGCCCCGCCCCCTAGGCCCGCACCATCCCGCGCCGCCCCACCGCCGCGGCCAGCGCCGCCGCCTCACCCAGCCGGGAGAGACCCGCACCAACGCTGACCCGGCACTATGAACCCCTGGGACGAAGCCATGCTGCAGGAGGATTTCTCCCAGGCATGGTCCATCGCCGACGCCGTGCTCGCCGGCCGGGACGAACGAACCCGCGACGACCCGTCACGGCCCTACCACGAGCGATGGGTGTGGGACGGGCGGGATCTCACCGGCCGTGCCATCCTCGTCCGCTGCTACCACGGCCTCGGCGATACGCTGCAATTCGCCCGCTTTCTACCCGCCCTGCGCGCTCGCGCCGCATACGTGGCGCTCGAAGCCCAACCCGAACTGCTCACCGTGCTGGACACGATTCCAGGCATCGATCGCCTTGTCCCGTTCGACCCGGCTACCCCGATCGTCAGCTCGGATGATATCGAGATCATGGAGCTGCAGCACGCACTCCGTGCCCTACCTGGCAGAGACCCCTATTTGTCCATCGCCCCGGCACCCACGCGCGGCGCCGAGACCGGTCTCTGCTGGCAAGCCGGCAACTGGGACCCCGACCGCTCCATCCCGCTCGTCCAGCTCCGCCCGGTCCTGCCGCCCGGCACGATCAGCCTCCAACGCGGTGCCTCCGGCCTGCCCGACCCGCTCGGCGGCAGCATGGACGTGCGCGCCACCGCGGCGCTGGTGGCCAGTCTCGACTGCATCATTACCGTGGACACCATGATCGCCCATCTCGCCGGTGCGCTGGGCCGCCCCGTCCACCTATTGCTCAAAGCCGGCGCCGATTGGCGCTGGGGCAGGGGCCAACGCACCGCCTGGTATCGCAACACGATCATCCACCGCCAGCACCGGTCCGGCGACTGGACTGCTGCCACCGACAGCCTCGCCGAGGCGCTCAGGGCAAAGCAATCCCCGGCGGTAGATTGATCGCCTCGACGCGCGCGAAATCCTCGCCCAGCACCAGCACGGACCGGCTCGCCGCCCCAATCTCGATCCGGTGCATCAGGTCCAGCGGCATGCCGAGCACATAGGCCAGCACCGCCTTGACCACGTCGGCATGGCTCACCGCCACCACCGTCCCGCCTGCCGCGCGCTGTCGCATCACCGCGCCCACTGCCCGCGCCTGCACCGCCAGCATCGTCTCCCCACCCGGCGTCGGCGCCAGGGAGCGGGTGGCGTTCCAGGCCGCCCAGCCCGGCAGCGTAGCCAGAACATCGAATGGCTCACCCATCCACACGCCGAAATCGATCTCCTCGATCGCAGGTTCAAGGATCGGCACCAACCCAAACGTTGAAGCCAAAACCCCCGCCGTCTCCCGCGCTCGCTGCACCGGGCTCGTCAGCACCGCCCGCACCTCGACCCCCGTATAGCTGCGCGCGAGCCGCTCGGCCTGCTGCACGCCGGTCTCGGACAGGCTCACACCCTGGCTTCGTCCAGTCAGCACCCGGCCGAACTGCCCATGCTCGGCATGCCGGACCAGGTGGACGGTGCACGACGTCATTCGGCGTTCCCGCTGGCGACGTAGGCCGTCCGGTTCTCCAGTTTTTCCGCCAGCGCATTCACGGCCGTGTCGGCCAGCAACTCCTCCAACTCGGGGTCACGTGGCTGCTCCGCTCCGACCCGGTCCGAGATACGCTGCACGATCTGTAACAGCTTCGTCAGCTCCTTCTCGGACAACAGGTTCACCTGTAGGTCCAGGTTCGACCGCTGGCTCGCCCGGTCCCCTTCGCGGCTCTGCTTCACCAGCACGAACGTCGTCAGCACCACCGACTCGCAGGACACCAACGTCCCGAGCAGCGTGAACGGATACGGGTCGAACACCAACGACGGCCAATGCCCGCCATTCGCCAGCAGCCAGGTGAGGAACGCCACGACGTGGATCGCCACGAACCAGATCGACCCGACAAACGTACCCAAGCTATGCGCCACGCGCCACACCGGAGGGACTTCCCGCTCGGCCCGTTGCTCGATCGCCAGCACCGTGTCGATGTTGCCCAGCACGGTGTTGGGGATAACTGGATCACGTTCGGTCATGGGCACCCAACGCCCGGAGTGCTCCAGGTTTCAGCCCTGCTTCTTGCGGATCGCCGTCAGCCGCCGCATCGCCGCCGTCTGCTCTTCCTCACCGAGCTCGCGCCACAGCCGCAGCAACGCAAGTTCCTCGGCCCCTTGCGCCGATCCTTCGGCCGAGGAATCTGCCCCGAACATTAGCCAGGCCGGCGTCACGCCGACCGCCTTCGCGACCCGGCGCGCATTGGTCCAGCGCATCCCGTGCAGCCCCGTCACCCATGCATGCACCGTCGGCTGCGAGACATCGAGCTTGCGCGCGAGGTCCGCGGCGGTCAGCCCCGTATCCTTGAGCATCTTGCGAAGCCGTGTTGCCGGTGTCGATCGTGCCATACCCATCTCATAGCGTTAGGGCAACCCTATTGCAACTGGTCCCTACGCTGGGCTAGGAATAGCCTATGCATATTTTCCTAAGTTTCGCTTGTGTTCGTCCTTGACCTCTTCAGCGGCATCGGTGGTTTCTCCCTCGGCCTCGAGCGCGCCGGATGCCAGACCGTGGCCTTCTGCGAGCAGGCCGCCCATCCCCGCAGCATCCTGCGGCGCCACTGGCCAAATGTGCCCTGTTATGACGACATCCGCACCCTCTCGGCCCGTCGCCTGCATGCGGACGGCGTGCCGGATCCGGGTCTCATCTGCGGTGGCTTCCCATGCCAGGATGTCAGTACCGCCGGACCCGGGGCCGGGCTGGATGGTGAGCGAAGCGGCCTGTGGCAGCACCAACTCCGCCTCGTGCGCGAGTGCCGACCGGGTTGGGTGGTGGTTGAGAACGTCCCTGCGCTGCGCGTTCGCGGTGCGGACCGGGTGCTTGCCGGGCTGGAGGGAGCGGGCTACGCCTGCTGGCCGCTCGTGGTGGGTGCTGCCCATGCCGGCGCGCCCCACCGCCGCCACCGGGCCTTTATCCTGGCGGGAGCCGTGCCAGTCCGGGCTATGGCCCACGCCCAGGGCACGCGACTGGAAATCGGGCTCGGCGTCACAGCGCCACAGGATCCGTGCCTGCGCCCTGAACGACGCCGTGGGTGGCCGCCTGAACCCGGATTGGGTCGAGTGGTTGATGGGCTTCCCGCCCGGTTGGACCGCCGGGCCCGGTTGACGGCATTGGGCAACGCCGTCGTCCCGGACGTGGCAGAGGCGATTGGCGAGGCGATCCTGGCCGCTCAGGCCGCCGCGGAACGCACCCTGTCCGCAAACGTCTTGCGGAACTTGGCCACCTTCGGCGCCACCACCGCCCGGCAATACCCGGCATAGGGATTGCGCTCGAAATACCGGTCATGGTCCGACTCGGCAGGGAAGAAGTTCGGCGCGGGCGACACCTCGGTCACCAGCTTGCTACTGTACAGCTTCGTCCCGGCGATCTCGTGCATCACCATCTCGGCCGTCTTCCGCTGCGCTTCCGAGTGCGTGAAGATCACCGAGCGATATTGTGTGCCCGCATCCGCACCCTGCCGGTTCAGCGTCGTCGGATCATGGATCGTGAAGAACACCCGCAGCAGATCGGCATAATGCAAAGCTGCCGGATCGAACTGCACCTGC